>JAZFSJ010000415.1:0-6204 GCA_036446115.1 Thermodesulfobacteriota bacterium
AAAACAATTTAACCAAGAAGGCATTGCTAACTATCTTGAGTGGTATGATAAATACTACTACCAACCATGTGGTAAGAGACTGGCATCCAGCGGAGGGGCAGAAATTAAAGACTATCTATCACCTGAAGATATCAATTATCTGGTGGGCCTTGCTCCTGAACCACAACCGGGCACCATGAATTTCTTTGTCATCATGAGAACAATTGGAAGAACATTTGGCGGATTACTTCCGAGAATACAAGAAGAACGACCCGACATCATGCAAAAACTCCTCGCCATGAGATCCTATCCCCGGGAATTGGCTCTGGCCAAGCGCAGAAATGAAGGGTGCGCCATTATATCGTAGTTTTTATTATTTCCCTCAATCACTTATCTTAAAAACCTACCCCTTTCTTTTTTAATCGCTCCTTTAGAACATTGCAAAACCCTTGTGCAACCGTGAAAACTATAGTAAACTAGTACGTACTAGTTATTAAATTTACTCACTAAAAATAAAGGATGGATACACATACCCTCACTGTCCTAGAATTTGGTAAGATTCTTAACTTCTTAAAGCAATATGTCACTTCTCCTCAAGGCAGCAGCCTCTGCGAACGCCTGACCCCCTTAACTAACCTCCGGGAAATAAAAATACTTCTATCTGAAGTTACAGAAATGAAAGAAGTTCTGAACACCTATGATGATATTCCCATTCATGGCATCAGAGACATAGAAGAATTTTTAAACCGAACCAGCGTAGAAGGGTCTTACCTGGAACCTCAGCAGTTGCAAGAAATATGCAGTACCCTGGAGACGGGGAGGAAAGTCAAAACTTTCTTCAGGGCTATTGGTTCCAAGCATTCATCCCTGCAGAATATCATCGGTAAGATTATTCCCCTCAAGGAGCTGGAAGATGCTATTAAAGGAGCAATCGGGAACCAGGGTGAAATCCTGGACACGGCAAGTCAAGAACTTAAAGCCCTGCGTCAACAGATTAAGAACATTAAATTTAATATCAAGGATACCTTAGATGAACTGCTTTTCAGAGAAGACCTCAGTTTTATCTTTCAGGAACAGCTTATCACCATTAGAAACGGTAGGTTTGTTCTCCCTGTCAAGATTGACCACAAAGGATACCTTTCAGGGGTAGTCCATGACCAATCACACAGCAAGGCAACTTATTTTATTGAACCTCTCTCCGTAGTTAATCTCAACAATGAACTACAAATACTTCGAAAGGAAGAAATCCATGAAGAAATAAGGGTCTTGACTAATCTTACAGCCCAGACAAGTGAAAAGAAGCCAGAGATATTATTCACTCTTTCCCTTTTAGAACAACTTGATCTCATTTATGCTAAAGCAAAATTGAGCACGGCATTTAATGCCTGTGAACCTATTCTGAATGAAGAAGGCTATATTAAACTGAATTCCTGTAAACACCCTATCCTACTCGCACACCTTGAACCACTTCTCACTTCCCCGAACTCACCTGAAAAAGAATCAGAAGGAGACGCAGAAGAATTGCGACGCTGGGTATTCGATTCATCTAAGGTAGTACCAATCAACCTCTACATGGATAAAGAGATCAACACCCTTATCATAACCGGGGCTAATGCAGGGGGTAAGACAGTTACCCTAAAGACACTGGGGATTCTATCACTGATGGCTCAGACAGGCATGCATATCCCGGCAGGAGAAGAAAGCACCCTAACTGTTTTCCACTCCATCTTTGCTGATATTGGTGATGAACAAAACATAGAGGAAAGCTTGAGTACCTTTTCTGCCCACATCAGCCGACTTGATCAAATATTAAGAGACGCAGATGAAAAGTCACTCGTTTTATTAGATGAACTTGGATCAGGTACAGATCCCTCGGAGGGGGGGGCACTAGGATTGGCTATTCTAGACCACTTAAAGTCAAAAAACTCGTCTATTGTCATCACCTCTCATCTCACACTCTTTAAAACATACGCCTATTCACATAAAGATGTGGAAAACGTTTCGGTGGAATTTGATCCTGTCACATTGAAACCCACTTACAATCTGGTATATGGAATGCCGGGTTTGAGCAACGCCCTTGCCATTGCCCGAAATCTGGGGATGTCTGATGATATTTTACGCAGCGCTGGCAAATACCTTGAAGAAAAAGATAAGCAACTCCTGGAGTTAATCAAAGGATTAGAACAAAGTCAGAAAGAAATAGCACAAAAGAAGAACAAAATAATAGAATTGAGAGAAGGGGTATCAGTTCATGAAAAATCTGTAGAATCCCTCCTTAAAACCATCAAATCTAAGAAAGTAAAAATATTAAGCGATTATGAAAATAAATTTAAGCGATATTTAAGGGAAGCTGAAACTAAACTGGAAAAGATTGTCAATGAAGCGAAGAAAAAAGGGCATCCCCTTGCTAAAAAATCAAATAAAACCCTTCGAGAAGTCAAGGAAGAATTGAGGAGCCACATCCCCCTATCACCGGAGGAGGGGAAACCCATTGAATCATTAAAAGTAGGTCAGGCGGTTAAATTATTACATTTCAATCAAGAAGGTGTAGTACTCAAGGTAGATCCCACCTTGAAGAAGGCAGAAATACTGGTAGGAGAGAAAAAGGTTAAAACTAATTTTAAGGCTATCACACATATCAAAGATGAAGAAAAAGGTGAAGAAAAATCCACCCCGACTGAAAAGCATTCCCCGGCAAAAAATCACTATAGTGCTTCCTTTCTGGCAGAAGAAGTTTCTCCGAAAATAAACGTTATCGGAATGACGGCAGATGAAGCTCTTCCCATAGTAGACAGAACAATCGATCATGCCCTTATTAAAGGTTTGGAAAGGATTGAAATTATCCATGGTTTGGGAACGGGAAGGTTAAAGGCAGCCATTAGAAAACATCTAAAAAATCACAGCTATGTAAAAAGTTTCTGGTCGGATGATCAATCCAGAGGCGGAGCAGGAGTCACCCAGGTAGATATACAGTTCCATCCCAAGGCTACTACCCCTAAGAAGTCACATAAAATGGGTTAACTGCTCATTTTCGTTTCCATTAAGACCTGAGTTTACACTAAAGAATATCATCCATTTTGCCGATATATATTAACGGGAACACAACTGATTCTAATAAACAAATAACAAATCAATGCCTTACAAGAAATCTCTCATAGCCATATTACTCATATCCTTCTCCATTATCACCTCAGATACTACATACTCCCTCACTAAAGAAGACTCGAAGAAAACCATTCAGCCTAAAGAAGAATCTCAAAAGTACACCCCTCTCATAGATAGACTTTCAAACGAAGGTTTTGACAGAGCATATCTCTTGAAAATTTTCTCCGATTCCAGGGTAACGTTCCAAAAAAAGGTGTTAGTGATTAATCTCATTAACAGGAATATTAAAGTAGATTATTCCCGTTTTCTTAAAGACCAATCAGTCAGTCATGCAAAGAGATTTCTTAATAGGGAACTATCCTTCCTAGATAAGGTCGAAAAACGGTTTAAAGTGGGTAAGGAGGTTATTGTTTCCATCCTTCTCATTGAATCTTTTTTTGGAAAAAGAACAGGGGAAAACATCGTTTTTAATGTATTTAGTACTCTCTCTTTGGCCACCGAACCAGAAATCCTAAATGACACTTACCACAAAATCAAAGAGAACTATCCCTCTCTTAGCTTTGAACAAGTCAGGAAGAGGGCTGATAGAAAATCCAAATGGGCATATCAAGAATTAAAACATTTACTCAAAATCGCTGAAAGAGAAAAACTCGATGTTTTCCGAATCAGGGGTTCTTGGGCAGGCGCTTTTGGCATTGCCCAATTCCTGCCTTCCAGCTATTTACGCTATGGACTGGACGGTAATAACGATCAAAAGGTAAGATTATTTAACAGGTATGACTCTATGGTAAGTGTTGCTAATTATCTTAAAAAGAACGGTTGGAAGGATAATTTATCAAACAAAAGAAAAAGAGCTGTCATTAGGAGATACAACAACAGCACCCCATATGTCAATACAGTATTAAATCTCTCCAAGAAAATCAGTAGTTAAGCACACTACCACCCGTAAAACGGATGGCTTTGTTTTACCCGGACGGGCGAAACAACCTGGCTGAGCTCCCTGGCCGAGCTCGGGCAAGGCGGCCAAGCAGGTAGAACAAAAGTGCTAATGTTTCCTTTTGCGACTCCGTGCAAAGCACGGGATTTCAAAGCAAACAATGTAACCAACCTTTTTTATTGTCAACGTTCCTCAGATAGTTGGAGCTCCTTCCAGGCGTACAACCTTTACCTTCTTCTCCATCAACCACTGGTAAACCTCTGCCTCCAACTCCAGTGAGGTCAATAAAATGGTTGTTTTCTTATCTTTTTTGATAAGGATCCCAGGTATAACAATCTCTACCTTCTTTTCAGCCTCTGAGGTAGCCGTAAACCTGGGCCGTTGAGCATCATAATTGATGTGTAAAAAATCAAGGATGCTTTTAATCACCGCAGACGAATTTTCTAAGGAAGATAGGTCGAGAAACCGGTTGCCTTGTTGTATGATGACTTCTGCTAGTTTTTCCGGAATGTTATGAAAACTTATAAGGTGCCCTACCCCCCTTCTCTCAAAATAACGGTCTGCCGTCACCTCGACATTAAACCCATCGTACTTCCCCTGGAACAATTTAATCTGATAATCCTTTTTGAATTCCTGTCCCAACAGGGCAAGTAGGGAATCTACTAATACCACACTGTCCGAGGTATCTATGACAGGTATATCTTCAGGAGGGTACGTATCCTCAGCCTTCTTGGGAGGAGAAATATCCTTCTCCTGTTCACCGTCACCCATCATATATAAATCAACAAGATTAACTCCAAAGTTACTAATGTAGTCTTTCAATTGTGAATCGACAGGTTTAGACCCCTTTTCCATTAAATTCAACACCATGATATCCTCAAAGAGTTCATCCTTATAGATGATCCAGTCACCCATAATCTCAAATTGGACCTTGTCACCAATCACCAAGGGATTTTGACCTTTATCCACAGAAAAATACCCTGCGGTATTAATTACCTTATCTAGAACTGATCCTATATTTTCACCTTCTCTAAGATTAACCACTTCTAAATCATCAAGCTCCGATTCAATCAATTCAATTAACCCGCTGGATAGTTTACCACCATAATTTAAAATTATCTTTTTCCTATCCGTAAGCTGCAATATGGGAAAATTGTTAGTATTGATATTGATCTGACCTTCTTGCATCAATGGTATATTAAATTCATCAGACCTTGCCAGGTTACCCTGTAATACATCAGCTATTGAATTCATATAGTGCATGGATAAGGTCTTACTGGCAGGTATCCGCTTGGCTATTTTTCTGAAGCGAGGATCGATATAAACAGGTTCTACCTTCTTTTCAACTACTATCTCTTCCTGAACAGGCACTTCCGTCTGGGCCTCTTCTGCAACTTCTTCCTGAGCAGCTACCTCTTCTGCCTCAGCCTCTACCACAACTTCTTCCTGGGCAGGCGCATCTTCTGCCTCAGCCTCCTCCGCAACTTCTTCTTGGGCAGGCGACTCCGCTTGAACTTCTTCTGTAACAGACTCTTTTACTAAAACCTCCTCCGGCTTAACCTCTTCTCCAGAATCCTCTAAATATGAAGTAATGGAAGGCAGAATAATCTTTTGTTCAGGCTTCACGAAATCAATATCATCCATATCAGGATTTAATTGTTTCACCACCTCAAGATATTTGTTGAAGATCAAATCATCGGGCACATTGTACATGTCCCGAAGGACCTGTGCCATGTGCTCACCCTTCGAGAATGTATACTCTTCGGTTGGCATCTCTGACGACTGTGATGAAAGGACATCAAGCAAAACAGATCTAAACCCTTCTTTATCAACTTCGAAATGAGGAACATACTTAAAAGGGATAAGTAGTACTTGGCCGGGAATAATCTCATGGACGTTCTTTAATTTGGGATTTAAACTTTTTGTTATTTTACAGAAGAAATAAAACTGCCTATTCTTGACTCCATAATTTTTGACAAGGATAACCCACAAGTTATCATCTCTTTTAACCGTATAGGGCTCAGCCTGTACATCCCCCATCTTATATTTCTTAACCACTACATTCTTGGTGAAAGCAATCGTTTTTGTGTCGCTTACCTCTTGTGATAATATGTCACCGAAGCAAATAAACAAAAAGAGTACTAAAGAGGTAAGAGGGATTACTATCCTTCTATTCATCTTCG
>JAZFSJ010000416.1:0-2868 GCA_036446115.1 Thermodesulfobacteriota bacterium
CCCCGTGATCGCCGCAGGTGAACATCGGTTTTTTTTCGACATAGGCCGTGGAGGTTGCGATGCATCCTGCGGAGCCGGCAGAGCCCGTTATTATGTTGCCGGTGTCATAGGCGTACGCGGCAGCGAGTCTCGAAGTTTGGTCGCCATTGACTGGGAGAATAACCAGGTCGGGCATCTCGACCTTATCGAGGGGGCCGATGATAATGCCCTCGTACCGCTTGATAAGCGGCGGATAGTTGCTCCTGCCTTTGGCCATCTCCCACAACGTTCTGTAATGCCGTCCCTTGCCGACCACTCGGTTGGCAACCATGGCCTCTTGCATCTCTTGCTTGGTCACTTTTCTATTGCCAAGGCCAAAGAGCGAGGCTCCGCCGCAGATGATCGATTTGACAGTGAAGAAAATAGGGTCGGCCGCTGCTGCACAAACATTTCCGCACAGTGCACACCAGAAGGTGGGCCCCTCTTCGGTCTCCATACCTTCGAGCGGCGCGTTAGCGTATTTCATCGCCACAATAGGCTTTTTAATGCCAAGCAACTCCTTGAGCGCAGCGTCGTTCTTTTGATTATCCAATTCAATGAGCTCGTCGCTTACGCTCACTGCTCCGGTGGGACAAAAAGCAATGCAATTGCCGCACCCGGTGCAAAAGGATGACACGTAAAATTTATCGCCCCGCTGGGTTGCCGCCTGGTACGGACAGCTGGACACGCAAGACATACACTGGGCGCAAAGATCATTATTAATAGTCACTTTCATACCTAACCCCTTCGCATATAGTTCAGGTTAATGCCGTTTTCACATGTTTCAGTGTCCTTTTTACCGCTTGTATTAAGAATTGTTGATGGTGATGATTATTGATAAATTGATAAGACATTGCTTTGCGTTGCAAAAAGTATAGACGGAGCTCGCTTGTATGTCAACCGAAAAAGAAGAATACATCAGTTCCGCAACTTAACATATTTCACGTAACAGATTAAGCAAAAAGAGTAGATATAAAGTAACATTCCGTACTTCAGCAGGAAGAAGTGTATCTCCCCTCTGCCCACTGAAAATCAATACTACTACCATTAAGGGCATCTCCCAGATAGCCGAAATTATCAACACTTCGTTGTGTAGTTAAAACTCGTTTTGTTCCTCCAATCTCCCTCTAACCATCGCCACCAGCCTTCGCAAATTCTCTTTCTTCAATTCTAAAAGGAAATTCAGATTAGTTTCAGTTTTTAGAATCTTCGGCAATATTTTTATGAAAGGGGGAAAGGGGTCTACGTTTGACGCTTGCTTACCTTCTAATCAAAACCAGGAAACAATATCACAACAGTGTGACAAATCTGGGCACGAGTAATGCAAGATACTGGATGCTTGATACTGGATCCTGGATATAAAGAGCAAAGGGCCTTCGGATTTTGGGCTTCGGATTGTGGATTATGAGTACGTAAAAGAAGTAGATTTAATACGATTATGAATTACAAATCATAAATTATAAGTGCTTAATATGGAAAGTGTCTTTAGGAAATGATAGTGGGTCTAATCTTATTAAATTGGGGAGGGATGTCAAGGAAAAATCCGCCTTCGACGGAGACTTAAGAGATATTTGTAAAATAATAGAATCCATTGAATATTTCCACCATACTTGATAAGCTTTGTTAATATCTGTTGCACTTAGTCGATCCTTTTTTGCGTGGAAAAGATACTATGACAAAAGAAAAAAACCAATCAGAAGAATGGATTAAGAATATCTTTTTAACAGGACCTCCCAGCAGCGGGAAGACAACCGTTATAAAAAAGGTGCTGTCAAAACTTAAAAGAAAAGCTACAGGGTTTCACACTGAGGAAATGAAAAAGAATGATAAACGAGTGGGCTTTTTAATGAAGACACTTGACGGTAAGGAAGGGCTGCTGGGACATGAAACTATTAAAAGCAGGTTTCATATCAGGAGATACGGAGTCAGCATAGAAAATGTAGAAACAGTTGCCGTCCCCTCCATCACACCAAATTCAGAGAACGAGATTATCATTATAGACGAGATAGGAAAGATGGAGTGCTTCTCGGAAAAATTTTGCCTGGCTGCAACGAATGCACTTAATGCCGGGAACGTGGTATTGGGAACTATTGCGGTTGGGGGAACTGACTTCATTCGAGAAATCAAGGAGAGAAAAGATATTAAGATCTTCGAGGTGACAGTTCAAAACAGGGATGTATTACCCGAACAGCTTATAAATGAGATAGAGAAGTTATTGAAAAGACAGGACACCTAAGATATGAGATATGTGATGTGTGATGAAAAAAAGGAATGATTGTTTGCTTTGGAAACCCCGTGCTTTGCACGGGGTCGCAAAAGGAAACATTAGCACTTTCGTGCTTCCTTTGTTTCACGGCCTTTGGCCGCAAAAACAAAGCCACCCGTTTCACGGGTGGTAGTTTACTTCTGTTATACCTTAAGCGTAGCGCTCCTCGAGAGAAACTGCCCTAAAGTGAAAGGGTCCTCAAGCGCAGCACTCCTCAAAGAAGTATTCTTTTATAAGTAGTCCCCTCGATTAAATTTCAACACCTCTAAAGTACCCAATATCGTAGTCTGGTCTATGATGTGTCTTAAAACACTGTCCTCCGGCAAAGTCTCTGCCAATGCCAGCAGCTTTTCTTTTTCACGTTCAAGCGACTTAACAAGTGGCTCAATTTCTTTAAGACTCTTTTCGGGATCAAACAGTGACTGAGAGTAAGATTCAAAGAGATCAAGGAACTGTTCTACCTTTTTTATTTCAGTCCCATGACTTTTTCCAAGATGATCATTAAAACTGCTGCCTTCCGGTTCGGGTATAAAGCTGGCATTTTGCAATCTGTAATTTAATCTTTGGATTTCATCCGGCGAAAG
>JAZFSJ010000417.1:0-5325 GCA_036446115.1 Thermodesulfobacteriota bacterium
GATATTCTATCGCTTCAACTCCAGCCAGTTGACTTTTAACGACAACGTAGTGAAGTTTTTCTCCGAGAATGGATTCTAAGGCGGTGTCATATTGAGGATCGGTATCAACGAAACTTGCCAGAAGACCACATACACCATTTTGTGCTATTTCTGGGTTTTGATTCCTTAGCATGATAGAACGAACGCCTGTATCGCAATCTTCAAACTTCTCCTGCAATTCCTGCAAAGAAAGTAGTCGTGTGCTGGATCTTTCCCATTGTTCTTTCAGCTCATTTAGTTCGAACTCACATTGATGCAGCTCTTCTGTTACCGAAATGATCGTACTTTCGATAATATCTTTTTCCTCTTTGCGTCGTTGTGTTGAGGTATGGGTTTTGTTTAAATCCTCTTCCAGCAAAGATAGTTTTTGTTCAAGATGGGAGAGATTGGTTGTCTGATTATCAGTTTCCTCACTATTGTGATCGATTTTCAGCACAAGACTTTGACGGTTCTTATCCAGTTGAGTTAAGTGATTATTGAGCTGAGTGAGCTCAGTTAAAAGGTCAATAATTTTGCTTTTCTCATGCTCTATCTTGTCATCAAGTTGACGGTGCTCTACTTTTAAAGAAGATAGGAGTTCTTCTTTATTGATGAGATCTGATACGGCAGCGTTTAAGGTTTGATTATGATCCAGATTTTTTTGCTCCAGATTCTTTATTTCCCTCTGCTGAGTATCTATGCGATCATCTAAAGCATTGATACGGTCAAATTGGTGATCGTGCTGATCGTTCGCAGTGAGAAGTTCTCTATTAAGATATTCGAAACGACTTTCTTCTTTCTGGCTCAGAGTAGATGTCTTGTATATTTCCTCTTGAATGCGTTGGAAGATTTTCTCTTCTTCGGTAAGGTCAAGCTTTTCTCCCTCGTAGGTAGCCTCTACACTGCTGATCTGGGTAGATAGTCTAATCTCATCCTTCTTGCTCTGGTCAAGATGTTCTTTTGCATTATGGTGTTTTCCTTTCAGGGAAGAATATTCTAGCAAGGAGGAGTTGAGCTCAATCTTCTTTATCTCTTCCTTGAGATTCTGGTAGCGTTTTAATTTACTTGCCTGACGTTTTATGGAGTTTAGTTGACGGTTTACTTCCACAATAATATCGTCAACTCGAAGCAGGTTATTCTTTGTTGATTCAATCTTAGATAAGGCTTCCCTTTTCCTGCTCTTGTATTTGTTTATACCGGCAACTTCATCAATAAGCACCCTTCTCTCTATAGGTTTAGAACTGATAACCTGTTCTACCCGTCCTTGTTCTATGATTGAATAGGCTTTGGCTCCAACACCGGTATCAAGAAAAAGCTCCGTTAAATCTTTAAGCCGGCAGGGGATCTTATTAATGTAATATTCACTTTCTCCCGAGCGAAATAGACGTCTGGTTATTGTGATCTCACTATACTGGCTATATTCGTGGGAGATACTTCCATTGTCGTTGGAAAAGGTAACGGAGACTTCAGCCATCCCCAAAGGTTTCCTGCTTTCGCTCCCGTTGAAAATGATATCTTCCATTATTTTCCCGCGCAACTGTTTAGCGCTCTGTTCTCCCATAGCCCAGCGAAAGGCATCGACAACGTTACTTTTACCACAGCCATTGGGACCAACCAGGGCGGTAATTCCGGACAGGAAGTCCAGAGAAGCCTTATCTACAAAAGATTTAAAACCTAGTATTTCAATTGATTTAACTTTCATTATTTGTTTCCTCAGGGTAAAGAGGTTACGGTTAGTTGCAGTCCAGCTTAATTATTTTATAGCAAAACAAGGGGAGATTGTAAAGATAAAAAATACAATAAAATGTATGTAATTTTATCTGTACCACAATATATTGTATATATAGATCAGAAACGTCCGAATGGATTAGCTTGTGAAATAGAGAAAAAGGGGGGTGAGGATAAGAGCGAAAGTGTTGGTGAAGGAATGGATGACAGGAAAGATGGAGTTACTAAAAAAAAAGTTTCTGAAAAAGTCTAATCTATTTTTGTGATAAAGGTAATTAAATTTTCCTTCTCATTTAAAGTAGCAGCATACTTGCGAGCATCTTTAAAAGAGGAGAATGCTCCAATCTTTACCCTGTACCATTTGTTTTTCATCGATGGAAACATTAATGCCGGATAACCTTTCTCAAGCAGCTTTTTGGTGAGATTCTGAGCTCGTTTTTTATCCTGAAAAGAGCCGACGTTTATCGTGTATCCATTGGACTTCTTTGGAGGAGCGCTAGCTGTAATCGATTTTTTAGGAGGGGTAGAATTTTTTTTTGTTCTTGCCTTTGAGACGGATGTAGATTTTTTACTATGAGATGATTGAATGCTTGATTTCTTGGGCTTCTTAAGATCCTTTTCCTCTATTTTTGTTTTTGGTGGTGGTTTTGTTTTTGTTTTATTGGGCAGTTCAACCGAAGTGACACTTTTGGGAACTGATACAATTTTGCCTCTTTTTGAGCTGTTTTCTTCCTGAAGGCTCTGTTCACGAGAATTAAGTATGTAGAAACCGCACCAAAGTGAGATAATAGTGGCAGCTATGATCGAGAGAATGATAACAGGTAAATTACTTTTTTTCACTCTTTCAGGCTGAGAAATGTCTTCATCGCTCAGAGGTGATATGGAGGGCTCAAAATCAGTTTCAAGACCTTCGCCTTCACTCTCTGGGAAACTGATGCCTTCCTGCGAAGATTCGATTTCCCCAAAGGGAAGACTGCTTTGAGCTTGTACTTCTTCAAATGATGGACTGGATACTTTTGAATATAATTCTAGGCTACGAATTTTACTTTTGTTATCTTCGGAAATCTTCAAAGATATGCGGCATTCTTCTGATAGTTTATTCATTTTATCATGAAGGTCTTTAAGGTTGTTCTTCACACTCTCTAGCTCTCCGACACACTGGTCAATCTGTGGTTCCAATCTGGAGCTTTCTTTTTCAATGTATTGAGTATAGTTATTTGAGGAACCCAGGGATTTCTTTATCTCAGCTAATGAAATGTCCAGTTTTTTTATCCATGATTGCATATCAACAACTGTGCCTTTGAAGATGTCGTTCTGACTCAAGGATAGATTCAGTTTTTTCTCAAGAGAATTTAGGTTGCTTTCCAGTTTCTTAAGGCTACCCTTAGGATCATTATCTTCATCTGGGCGGTCAAAGTTATCTATGGTATTTTCCTGCAAGGAATCTCTGTGTTCATTAGTAGAAGGTCCATCCTTTCTATCATCTGCGGTTGAGATGATATTGTCCAACTCAGCCGCTGGAGAATCTTGCTTTTCTTCTGTGGTAACTTTAGATGTTGCCTCTCCATCTTCATCATCTGCGCAAGATAACAGTTCTACCTTACAGAGAGGACAATAGATAAGATTTCCTTTGATCTTTAGTGAACATTTGGGACAGAATTTCATTGCTTTTCATGAAAAGGGTTGGGTGTAAATTTAAAAATAATTTTAAATTAATCCAAGCTGTTTGAATTATAATCTCATATGATAGTTGTATAAGCAAGATAAAAAGGTGGTGTGCTGTACATGCATTTTGTGATTAGTGAATCTGTGCTTAAACCATAGTGGGCAGAACACTGCTGCCGTCTGGTATGATGTAGGTTAATGGTGATGATCCTAAAAGGTTATAAGCTTTTCCTAGTGCTTTTTCGATGGTAGGGACCGGTACAAGAGACATCTTTTTAACTTCCAGTTCTTTTAAAGACGAGAGGAGGATAATGTGGTGTTTTTTTGCCTTTACGAAGGTGGAATAGGCTGTTTGTCCGTTAATTTCGTAGTGAGTCCTCAAATTTCTTTCAAAATTTTCTGCACTTTCGTTGTTGAACCATTTTAAAAAACCCGGATTACCAAAGCCCTGAGAGCACTCAGCCAGGAGGATCATAACCCCTCCTTCTTTTAAAGCATTGGCTGCATTATCCATGGTTTTGTGGGCTTGGATAAAGTTGATATCCCATGGATGTCCCCCGCAGCTTGCAATGACCAAATCCGCCTTTTCAGTAATAGGTACACTGAAGTTGTCTTTGAGGAAACGGCATCCTTGAGTGAAGGCAGCGTGGACATCACCTGCTACTACCTTCAAAAGTTCTCTTTGGGGTGACAAAATGGTATTAAAAAGGAACAGGGATCGAAAATGGTCGCATACTTCTGCCATGTCTTCATGGACGGGATTGCCTTTTAGAATACCTGTGTGAGCCAGGGGATGTCTACCACCCTGCCCTTGAGGATTTAGTGCCAAAAGGTGATTAGAAACACAGGCGTTAAAGGAGGAAACTCCCGGGAGGATGCTTTTCCTCCCTCCCCCAAAACCGGCATAGTAGTGGAAACGAATGCCTCCGGTGAGGATGATGTGGTCTGTTTTGGCAAGAAGGTGGTTTACCTCAATGGGGGTTCCTCTCCTTGTTGTGCCAAGAGCCACCATAGTATCTTTGTCGAATGCATCATGGTCTGCAACCTCAATGCGTTTGTGAAGATTAGCACCCAGAATCTTTTTGTGTTCCTGAGCGGTCTGCTTTCTGTGAATGCCCAGGGCACAGAGAATGGTGATATTTTTATCAACGATGCCATTTTGATTTAATCGGTCAATAATAATGGGAAGATAGAGTTCGCTTGCGGTATAGCGTGTAATATCAGATAAAAGAATAAGAACCCTGCTATGCTTCCTGAAAGTGTCATTGAAAGGTTTGGACTGTATGGGAGCATCAATGGCTTTATTGATATACTCTTCCACCTTTACAATGGTTTTTAGGGATGAGGGGTTCAGTACAGTATATGAGAGTGGGAGGGGTGTAGTAGGGAGGTCTATGGAATGCTTACCATATTTTAGGACAATATGTTTTCTGCTTAAACGAGTCATCTGTCATTATTCAATGAAAATGATATGAAGAATGTGTGAAGAGAAACTTACAGACCATTCGGAAGGCATCTTCCTTAAAGAAACATTTTTTATTATTTACAAATATTTACATTTTTGCAACAATAAAAGAAAAACTTTCCCGCTTTTTAATTTCCCCCTAAAAAGAACTTTTAATTTTTTCTAAGCGTTAGTGAGAATTAATTAAATAACTTTTTTATGAAAACTTCACCAGAATACCCCGTCCTGTGGACGGGGATGAATGGTTTGAAAAATTAATTAACTATAGAAAACGCGGTGGCGATAGCCATGAATTTGGCGTAATTACCTGCCTTGTAGGCGGGGATAGTCAAATTCAAGCGATTTCTTTACTTTTTAATAAATTTAGGTCATCACCGTCAATAAAGCTCTCGTCTTTATAATTTGCATAGCATTCACATACATCTCCTATATCGTTTTCATTGCAATCC
>JAZFSJ010000418.1:0-4799 GCA_036446115.1 Thermodesulfobacteriota bacterium
ATGGCAATTGCGTGACTCTTGCGGTTAATGGTCTCTTTCATTATATTTATTCACAAATAGGGGTCAAACCTTGAAAGTTGATTAAGCGGTTTCATGGCAGATTATTTTTGTCAGAAACTTAAACGAATTCGATTGTCTAGTCTGTTATTGGCGTGCTTTTTTTCATTGGAAGGCAGATGAGCGGTTGGTTTCTCATGCTTGGGAGTTTTCCATGCACATACACTTGATGCGACTGAGGTGTCCAGCACAATATGTGCTCCTTCACACTCAATAACGAACGTAGGGTAAGTCTGGTGAAGTTTTATCATCGTTCCAGGTCTTACTTGCAGCCCTTCCATATTAGGCAGTCCAACGATAGCAACTTTTTTAGGCTTTTCAACAGCCGTCTGCATCACTGTACTTCTCATCGTTTCTTTTATTATTTCCATTTGTCTACCTTCTCCACCTTGAGTGTGTGGTCTCGCACAGGGAGTTCAGTGGCCAGAGAAAAACAGGTGAAACTCATTTCAGACTAATAGCACTCGTGATGCACTGCCGGGTACAAGCACCACACCCCACACAGAGGTCCGGATTCACCCGGCAATAGCCCCCTCTACCGAGCAAACCTTTCCTTACATAGGTTATCGCATCCTGGGGGCAGTTCAGATAGCAGGTCTTGCACCGTGCGCAGAGATCATAGTTGATATACGCTTGTCGGTTCTTTTTTCTCGTGCCTTGTGCACGCGGGCAGCGGTTGCCACGCGGATCAATAACTGCCGCGTGAGAGCAGATTTCAAAGCAGGCTCCGCACTCTTCACAAAAAGACGGGTGAATATGAAACCGGTCTTTTACCTTACCTTCTATTGCACCTGTGGAGCACTTCCTGGCACAGGCCCCGCACCCTATACACTCATCACTTATCTCATATGACATGGTAACTACAAATCACTAAGTATTTAGGGATTTAGGAATTGAGGAATTCTCTTAATTCGCAATTCCTAAATTCTGAAATTCCTCAATTCTATATTCTGTGTTTATACTGTCCCTTAAAACAGCATGGTACCGATAGCATCCCAGAATTGTGGTGCCACATCATGTGCCAATTTGATCGCGCCCGCGCAGCCACCGAACACAGGATCTTTGACGCACTGCACCCTCACCTTGCCATAACCTTTCATAGCGCCTTTGATCATCTCGTCAAGCCCTTTAATCCTTGACCCACCCCCCGCTAAGTATATGTTCTCCAGCGCATCAGCCTGATTCTCCGGATCAAACCCCCGTATGATTGATTGGATGGCCTCTACTATGTCTGGCACGATACTCTCGCAGGTCGAGCGAATCTCTTCTGTTACCTCATACTTTCCCGGCTTCCCTTTGGCACGCAGGGTCACCACTACAGGCGATGAGGGCGCCCCCACGAATGAGTGCGCTTCCTTTAACTTACGGCTCAGGTTCCTGGTGAGCTGCACATCGGGGTAGCGCTCACCAATGGCGGTCATTAAGCATTGATCAATATGGTTTCCTGCTGTCATCAGGGTAATCTGATCTTCTTCCCTGGGAAGCATGCCTTTCACACCACAGATATCAATCGAACCGGCTCCAATATCGACAATGATGGAATTGTGTAATTTACCTAAATTGTAGGCTACCAAAAAAGGCTCAGAGACCACCACGGCACTATGCAGCACATCTTTTGCGATATTCAGCAAGAGCTCTTTGCTGAATATCGATGCACGGGCAGGCACACCAATAATCCCGCACATCTCATTATCAGTACCCTGCTGGGCAAGACGCACCACATAGGTGAGTACTTCTGTAGCAGCAGCAATGTCCTTTTCGGTTACATCCTTTATCACACCACTCTCCAGAGGGAAGTAGAGGTTGAGGGAACTTCTCTGCCTGAGGGCAGCCTCACCAAACACACAATTGCTGCCGACGACACGGCGTCCGATAATATCCTTGGGGTAACCCACAATAGTTCTATCGTTGTACTTAAATCCCCCTTCAGACATAACTGCTGTCCAGGATGTCCCCAGATCAACGCCCACACAGAGTTGATTCTCCTTTTTCCGGGCAGTAACCATTTGCCCTATTAACTTCTGTAATGCTTCCCTATCTCTCACGACAACTCCTTCTCGCGCAGAAAAAAATAGGCCTCAAGGTAAATAAGGTGGGGGCCCGCTTCTTCAAGGCCTCTTGACTATGATAAGGAAAGTGGCCTGCTATTGTGAGGGAGACTCAAGCAATCTCACAATAATTTCTTCTTTTGTATCTAGGAAATCATACTCAATATTCAGATTCTCGCAGAGCGAGAGCAATTGCGGTTTGACCATCTTTTCAAGTTTGTCCCTGCTAGGGACGATCTCCGGGGGCGGATGAGATTCCACTCCTTCCGTCAGATGTAAACCGGGTATTTCTGGTTCGACTGGTGGAGCAGGTACTGACTGATCCTCGAGGGGTTCGTCTTTATTAA
The DNA here is from genome assembly GCA_036446115.1 of Thermodesulfobacteriota bacterium. GTDB lineage: Bacteria > Desulfobacterota > WTBG01 > WTBG01 > WTBG01 > JAZFSJ01. Next base: position 2,453 of record JAZFSJ010000418.1, read on the forward strand.
ACATCTCCCTTATAACAATATCCTCCGTGGGGTCTCCCGCTGAGACAGCCTGTGTCTCGGTTTCTGCGAGAAATTCCTCTACCGGCATTTCCTGAGGGACGTGAACAGAAGATTCCTTAGCAGGCTCAGTTTGTTCTGGAATCTCATTGTACCCCATTTCTGCAGATTTGTTCGATACTTCCGTCTGGTGAAACCAGTACTTCATTCCTTCTATTGCTTCTCTTAATTCCTCTCCTTTGGCCTGAAGATCAAAAGCAACATACTCACCGGATATTTCTCTTATGGCACCAAGGGCTCTTTCTCTTATATCATGGCTCTTGTCACCCAACAGATCCGCCAATACGAGCAGGGCAGACTTGTCACCAGAATGTGCCAGTGCCGATATAGCCGCCTTCCTCACACGCTCATCTCTGTCTTGTGTACACACCATAAGTGTCGGCAGTGTTTCTTTCTCTTTTCTCCAGCCGAGCAGGGTAACGGACGTGGTCCTCACAGCCGGATGTGGATCCTGCAATGCCTCTAGAAGAGACAACATAACCTCATCTTTATCTTCTGCCCAGGTACAGAATCCCGTGAGTGCTTCTTTACGCACGTGATGAGAGGGATGAGACAGGTGCTCTAAGAAGACAGGAACAGCCCTATAATCTCCTATCGCGGTGAGAGCGCTTATTATCTCCATAGTGAGCTTAGGGTCATCAAACCTTAATGCCTCATTGAGCACATTTACCGCAGCCTTGCACTTTATCTTGCCAAGCTCAGCAGCTGCCAGAACCTTGATCTCCATTTCGTGATCCAGCAGATCACCGGCGATTATTTGAAAAGTTACCCGATCAGTTCCGTTACTAAAAGTGTCCTGTTCTAATGCATCAGCTATCGCGCGCCTCACCGCATCCAGGATCTTAGGTTTATCTTTCCTGTGTTTTCTGGAGGAGTGTCCAGTGCGCTGGGCGTATTCCTTCAACTCCTCCTTGAGCAACAAGTTAGCCTTTTTGCGTTTTTCCTGCTCAACAACCCGTTCCTTGAGCTGATCATTTTTCAACCTTAGTTCTTTGATTTCAGTTAACAAGCTTTGCACCTTTTCAGAGGTTGAGGGGTTTTCACCGGCTGTTACTTCCACGCTACTCCTGCCAAGTTCATGGTATAGGGCATTCAATCTCTGTTCGTCCTTTTCGATTTTTTTTATAAGCTCAACTGATTCTCTCGCCCTGACTACATTCTGTGAGGACCACCCAAGACGTTTTGTTGCCCCGGAAGTTTTTTTAGCAACACCACAAATCTTTCCGACACCGGATGCACATACATCATAGGAGTACACCACAGTTTTTCCACACACATTTAATACTCTCGAGACTCCCTTTAAGACGATAGATCCATCTTTATTGTATACGTGTTTCATAAGACCTCCGAAAAAATAGTTGTTCCTTCATCTTATAAACAAGGTATAATGAGTACATACTATATGATTGAGTGCACAGTATATGAAAGATGATAGCCATTTTATAAGCATGATTCAGCTATCTTTTAGCTATAGAGCAGCGGACTCTCTGCCCCCTCTATGCTCAACGGGTGACCACCCCCTTATAATAACTCGGGATACTCATAATCACCATGCTACCCTGTACTAGAGTAAAGTCATTTTGATTCAAGAATCTTCGCTATGATTTGATCCTTAGTATCCGTGTAATCACATTCAATGTTCAGGTTTTTGCATAGAGAGAGTAGTTGCGGTTTGACCATCTGTTTGAGATTTTCAACACTCGTAGGCTTTTCTTTTGCCTTGGCGGATCCCCCTTCCTCTTCCCCGATAGTCCCTTCCCCCTTTACAACCGATTCCTGAGGCGCTTTTTTTGCCTGCTTTTTCATCTTTTTTTGGTTCGTTGCTTCTCTGGCAGGTTTATCCCGCTGCTGTAATCCTAAAACTTTTCTGGTCGCATCAGAAGCTTTCTTGGTAACGTCACTCACCTTTCCCATTGCGTCGGGGGTTTTACTGGCAAGGTCACCCAACTTTCCCATCGCGTTAGGAACTTTCTTGGCAACGTCCCACACCTTTTCCGCACCGGAGGCACACACATCATAAGAGAACACCATTGCTTTGCCACACACATTTAAAGTACCTGCTACCCCATTTAAGATTAGATTTTTCATAAGCTTTCCTCTCCCCCTCAGTTCAACGCAATTGAAAACCAGAAAGAAATGAGAAGATTTACCCTAAACAATTAATGTTTACACCCCTGTTTACTCTACCTCTTGGAACCCACAAATCCTCTTCATCAGCTACTCACTCCGGAAGTTTCAGTTTCGACCATGACCCCGTAACGTTTTACCCGTCGCTTCCTCCGCTTAGCTA
>JAZFSJ010000419.1:0-8398 GCA_036446115.1 Thermodesulfobacteriota bacterium
GTAATACCACGGACTGTTACATTGGAAGAAGTAAAAGAAGCCAGACAACAGGCAGGAGCTCCTGCTCCCTACCACCCACCCCCCGAGGCGTTTCAGCCTTCAGATTATCAATAAATTTCTTCACCTATGGTTCTTCTTCCACCTCAAAATCCTTTCCGTAATTCCTTGAATATCTTGCAGGGACACTCTCTATACTCGACTTCAATAACATACTTCATTTTTTACCTCTAACGGGGTTTACCTGCATAACTCAACTGACCACAAGCAGCTTGGATATCATTACCCTTGCTTTTCCTTACTACTACAGAGAAATGCTTAGCATTTAAGAATTGTCGAAAAATCTCAACTGCCTCGTCATTCGGTCTTTTAAACTCCACATCTTTGTGTTCGTTGAAGGGAATGAGATTGATCTTGCATCGTATCCCTTGGAGTAAGGTAGCTAGTTTTTCGGCATCTTTAAGGGAGTCATTTATATCTTTGATTAAAATGTATTCAAAGGTTATACGCTTCCTGGAAGGGAGAGGAGTTTTCGAGGCAACTTCTAACAGTTTTTTTAGAGGGTACTTTTTATTAATGGGCATAAGAGAATTTCTCAACGCATTATTGGCAGCATTGAGAGAGATGGCCAGATTAACAGGCAATTCTTGCCCCAGTCTCTTTATTTCCGGTATCAGACCGGCAGTAGAAACCGTTATACGTCTCTTTGAAAAGTTAAGACCAAAAGGGCTCGTTAAAATATGAAGGGCCTTTAAGGTATTTGCATAATTGGCTAAAGGTTCTCCCATACCCATAAATACGATATTTAATATTTCATTTGCAGGGAGGAACTCATGTTTAATTGTACAGATCTGATTGACAATTTCCGCAGGGGTAAGGTTACGGATTAAACCATTTTTCCCGGAAAGGCAGAATACGCAGCCCAGGGCGCAGCCTACTTGTGTAGACACACAAATTGTTAGGTGCTTTTTTTCAGGGATGAGTACACTTTCTATGCAGTTCCCATCTTGAAGCTCAAATAGTAATTTGTGGGTACCATCGATTGAGGTCTTTACTTTTTTTGCCTTGAGTGTGCTCAGATAAAAAATGTTTCCTATTCTATTACGAAATTCCTTGGGAAGGTTTGTCATTTCTTCAAGGGAGGAGATATTGTGATGATACACCCACTCCATGACCTGACGGGCACGATAACGTTTTTCCCCAAGGGAGGTGACTAACCCCTCTAGCTCAACCAGAGTAAGGTCCTTGATATCTATTGCTTTATTTCCCTTTAACTGTCGCATAGTGTGATTGACTACTTCGTAAAAAGCCTGGCTGAGCTCCAAGTCCAGGCAGGCGGCCCGACGTACCTTTAGGTACTCTTTATGCCTCGTTATATATCACATAATGGGTGATAAAACGAGACACTTTTCAGGGGGGCACTTTTCAGGGGGGCGCCTGTTCTTTTTCCTTTTGCAATAATCATCGGATTGTGATACTTAATTAGTTACAATGAAAAACCATTAAGAGGAGTTAAGAAGATGTCTGGTCATTCAAAATGGAGCAGCATCAAGCATAAAAAGGGAGCCGCTGATGCAAAAAGGGGCAAAATATTTACTAAGATTATAAAAGAAATCAGTGTGGCAGCACGTATGGGAGGTGGAGACCCTGATGGTAATCCCCGACTGCGAACTGCGATTGCAATAGCGAAGGCAGATAATATGCCTAAGGATAATATCGAGCGGGCGATTAAAAAGGGAACGGGAGAACTGGAGGGAGTCCACTACGAGGAATCCGTTTGTGAGGGGTATGGACCGAATGGGGTCGCGATTTTAGTGGACCTTATGACTGATAATAAAAATAGGACTATGGCGGAGTTGAGGCATGCATTTACCAAGCACAATGGGAATATAGGTATCACAGGGTGTGTTGCCTGGATGTTTGCTAAAAAGGGGTTGATCTCTTTTGACAAAGACAGTGTAGATGAGGAAAACCTCATGGAAGTTGCTCTCGATGCCGGTGCGGAGGATATCAGTGATGAAGGTTCCACGCTGGAAGTTATTACTAATCCAAATGATTTCGAAAAGGTAAAAGAGGCGATAGATAAAAGTGATATGCAGTATATTTTTGCCAAGGTTACCATGGTACCTCAAAACACAGTAAAACTGGAGGGGAAAGAAGCTGAACAGGCTTTGAAACTGGTAGAAGCTTTAGAGGACTCTGATGATGTCCAAAGCGTGTATGCTAATTTTGATATCTCTGATGAGATAATGGATAAACTTACTGCGTAATAAGATGAATGGCAATAGCAAGATGTACACTACGCGGCGTAAAATCCCTATGGATGGTTGAGGTGGTGAGCCATTGTAGATGACAGCACATATCAAAGCTATTGGAATAGATCCAGGTCTTGCCACTACAGGTTTTGCAATTGTTGAGACTTTGGAAAGACGTGGAAGAGCCTGCCATTGGGGCAATATCAAAACCAGTTCCGATCTTCCTTTCTCTGAGCGTTTAAACATCATTTATACCCAGCTATCTGAAATAATTTCTCACTGGTATCCACAACTCTTGGTGTTGGAGGATATCTTTGTGTACAATAAATATCCAAAGGCTGCAATTCAACTTGGTGCGGTAAGGGGGGTTATCTACCTCGTCGCCCAGCACAAAAAGATAGATGCCTATGAAATGAAACCAACCGAGGTGAAGAGTGCCTTAACCGGCAACGGGCGGGCGAGTAAACAGCAGGTGGAAAAAACAACTCAGAAGATTCTTGATATTAAGGATACCATTAAATCTAACCATGCCACGGATGCCCTGGCACTGGCTATTACTGGTCTCTCAAGGAATGGTTATTTTCGCTGGTAGCATATGATAAGTTTTCTGGAAGGTAAATTATTAAAGAAAGATGAAAATCGGGTAGTCGTCTTGGCGAACGGCATTGGTTATGAGATACTTTTGCCTTCTACTGTAAGACAGACCTATAATAACAAAAAGGCTGGGGAAGACGGCGACCAGGTAGCACTCCATATCTTCTACCACCAGAGTGAACGTCAGCCCAAACCGATGCTGGTGGGTTTTAATTTCGATGTCGAAAAAGAGTTCTTTGAAAAATTTATTAAAGTGGAGGATATTGGCCCCACTGCTGCGGTTAAAGCCCTGGTGCTGCCAGTACCTGAGATTGCCAGGGCCATTGAAGAAAGGGACATCACCACACTGACACGGATGAAGGGGATTGGAAAACGAACAGCTGAGAAGATTGTGGCTACCCTCAATGGAAAAGTGGGAAAATTTGCATTAATGAGAGAAGAGATGTTGCCGGGTGATGTTGAACCAGAGGACTTTAAAAGGCAGGTAGAGGATGTGTTGGTTAAACAGTTGGGGCATAAGAGAGGTGAAGCCTCTCGAATGGTAAGTGAGGCATTGGCAAGAAAACCGGAAATTGCCTCACCTGAGGAACTTTTCGAAGACGTATATCGAAGTCAGAAAAAGTAGGGAAGGAGAAAAATGAGCGTCAAAAAGCTTGACGTCAATGAGGTCTTCAAAAAGAAACCGGATGATCAGGAAAACCAGGAGGTTCCCTTATCAGAGTTTCTGAATTTGCGGCCTAAGAGATTATCAGAGTATATTGGTCAAACGCAAGTTGTAGAATCACTTGACATTGCCATCCAGGCCGCGAAAAAAAGAGAAGAGCCATTAGACCATGTTCTCTTGCATGGTCCTCCGGGGCTGGGGAAAACAACACTGGCCCATATTATAGCAGCAGAGATGGATATGCGTATTATTCATACCTCCGGTCCTGCCTTGGAAAAAGGGGGTGATCTTGTCAGTATTCTCACGCATCTGCAAAAGGGAGAAGTGCTTTTTATCGACGAAATGCACAGATTACCTAAGATAGTGGAAGAATTTCTCTATCCCGCCATGGAAGATTTTGCTGTTGACATAATCTTTGATAAAGGAATGGGTGCCCATAGTTACAGGTCTCGGTTAGAGCAGTTTACCCTTGTAGGGGCAACAACCAGGGCAGGTTTATTTTCGGCTCCCTTAAGAGAACGGTTTGGCATATTAAGGCAAATAGACTTTTATCAGGTAGAAGAAATATGCCGTGTTGTGAAACGATCAGCTTCCATCTTGAAAGTTCCTATTAATGAGGAAGGTTCTCTTGAAATAGCTCAACGCGCAAGAGGTACCCCACGCATAGCTAATAGGATATTAAGAAGAGTGAGAGATTTTGCCCAGGTACGTGCAAAGGGCATCATTACCAGAGAGGTTACCAGAGAGGCACTTGAATTAGAAGGCATTGACAATATGGGCTTGATGAATTTGGATAGAAAGTATTTAGAAACGGTTATTCACTACTATAAAGGTGGTCCGGTAGGGCTGGAGGCAATTGCAGCTACCTTGCAAGAGGAATCGGATACATTAGTAGATATGGTAGAACCCTTCCTGTTAAAAATAGGTTTTATCAATAGAACGTCAGCGGGAAGGAAAGCAACAGAGCGTGCGTATCAGCATTTGAAGATAGAGGAATCTTCCTCTCAGAAGAAACTATTCTAATACACACTTTCCCTACCTTCCATTAAGTCCCCATTCACTTGTGGTTGTCCTCCTGCTCAATTATATATGCTATAGTAGTTGGATGTAACCAAGGGAAAAAACCGTTTGACTTTGGCAATATAAGTTTGTTATCTTTTCCCGTACCTTATCCCAGATTTTGCAGTAGTCATCTACTGTAAATTCTGGGATTAAATTAGCATTAGTAGAAAAATCCTTTAACTTCAAGATATTATGGAATTATCGTGATTATGCCTGTGAGTGAAAGGGGAGGGTATGCCGACAAATAAGGAGAAGAAGGAAACAAAGAGGGTGAAAGAACAGATCATGTTACAACCTGCCATGGTCTGGGATAAACTTACTCCCAAGGAGAAGAAAGATGCCTTCACTTTTGCGGAAGAGTATAAAAGGTTTCTCAATCTTGCAAAAACAGAAAGAGAAGCAGTGGTTGAAATCGAGAAATGTGCCAAAAAGAGTGGCTTCAAAAAGGCAACTTCTTCTCCACCTCAGTCTAAAATATACAAGGCACACAGGAAAAAGGCGATTGGTCTTGCAGTAATCGGGAAAAGGTCACCCGTAGAAGGTTTAAGGATTGTCGTTTCTCATATTGATTCTCCCCGTTTGGATTTAAAACAGAATCCTCTCTATGAAGAGGTATCACTTGCATTTTTTAAAACCCATTATTACGGGGGGATAAAGAAATACCAGTGGGTTTCCCGCCCCCTTGCCCTGCACGGAAAAGTGGTAAAGAAAGACGGCAAAGAACTTGATGTAAAGATAGGAGAGGATGAAGGTGATCCGGTATTTACCATTGCCGATCTTCTTCCTCATTTAGCTCGTAAGACCCAGTATGATAAAAAACTGGGAGATGCAATCGCAGGGGAGAAGCTGAACGTACTGGTGGGAAGTATTCCTTACCCTGACAAGGAAACGCAGGAGAGGATTAAATTGCAAGTCTTAGACTACCTTCATAGAACATTTGGGTTGGTAGAGGAGGACTTCGTCAGTGCAGAGCTTGAGCTGGTACCTGCTGAGAAGGCGCGGGATATTGGATGGGACAGGAGTTTCATCGGCTCTTACGGGCAAGATGATCGGGTGTGTGCTTATAGCAGTCTGCGAGCTATTAGTGATGCCACCAATCTTCACACCACAGGGCTGGTCCTTTTCCTTGACAAGGAGGAGATTGGCAGCGAAGGTAATACCAGTGCCAGATCACGATTTCTTGAAGAGATGGTTGAGGATGTCTTTAAACAAACTGGTACGCCGCTTGAAGAGCATTTATTGAAAAGGGCTCTGATGAATTCGTATGCCATTTCTGCAGATGTGAATGGAGCTTTGGACCCCGATTACCAGGAGGTACATGAAAAGAGGAATGCTGCAAAACTGGGATATGGTGTTTGTATTACCAAATATACTGGGTCGGGTGGTAAATATGCATCAAGTGATGCAAACGCAGAATATGTAGGGATGATTCGTCGGCTCTTCAATCAGCATAATATCGTCTGGCAAACAGGAGAGCTGGGAAAGGTGGATGAAGGTGGAGGGGGAACAGTTGCCAAATTTCTGGCGAGCTATGGTATGGAGATAATTGATTGCGGCACATCCTTATTGGGCATGCACTCACCTTTTGAAATATCGAGTAAAGCAGATGCCTATATGACCTATAAGGCATATAAGACCTTCCTTACAAAAGATTTAAGCTAGAGTTTTTTATTATTTGTGTGGATTTCGATATGATAGAGTAAAAGAATATGAACTATGTATTTGGACCTGTTTTATCACGTCGGCTTGGCTTTTCCTTGGGGGTTGATCTCGTTCCTTTTAAGACCTGCAGCCTGGATTGTATTTACTGTCAGCTGGGAAAAACTACTCATAAGACCATAGAGCGGCAGGCGTATGTTTCTCCGGACAGTGTTATTTCGGAAGTTAAAGAAGTTCTGAAACAAAATCAGAAAATTGACTATATAACGTTTTCTGGTTCCGGAGAGCCAACACTGAATCTGCATTTAGGCAAAATTATCACTCGCGTGAAAGAAATCACCGATATCCCGGTTGCAGTACTCACTAATGGAACACTTCTTCACCTTGAGAGCGTAAGGGATGAGCTTATGACAGCAGATTTGGTAGTACCCTCACTCGATACGGTGAGTCAAGAACTCTTCTGTGAAATCAATCGTCCTCACCCCACGCTCGATGTAGCACAGATGATATCGGGATTAAGTAATTTTAGCCAGAGCTTTTCGGGAACACTATGGTTGGAAATCATGATGCTAAAGGGTATAAATGATCTGCCTGAAGAAGTGGAAAAAATAAGGGAGGTTGTTTCATCCGTTGCATGTGATAAGATGCAGCTTAATACCACAGTGAGACTGCCAGCAGAAAGGGAGATTGAACCTTTAACACACGGGGAACTTTTAAAGCTGAAAGAATTGTTAGGGGAGAGGTGTGAAGTAATCGCCGGATTTGAAGGAAAGCAGCACGTCGCCAAGACAGATATCCAAGAGAGGATTATCAGTATCGTAAGTCGACGCCCCCTTAATCTCTCAGAGATTTCAGATTCATTGGGTATCCCAAGGGAAAGTACAACAAAGCATCTATTCCTGTTAACAAAGCAAGGACGAATCGAATCTCTCACCTATGGCAGTGAAGCATACTTCCAGTTAAAACGGTAATTGAGGGTAGGTTTCATGATTTTTAATTATTTATCTCTGCGATCTCAGCGTACACTGCGGTAAGGGCAAGGTTATGATTATCCTGAAAACAAAACAAGAAATAGAACAGTTAAGAGTGTGCAACCGAATTGTTGCCCGCACACTTAAAGAACTTAAAAATGCGGTCATACCCGGGATTACCACCAGAGAACTAAACGATCTCGCAGAACACTCCATAAGGGAACAAGGTGCTGTCCCTGCCTTTATAGGCTATAGAGGGTTCCCTGCGAGTCTCTGTACCTCAATTAATGAACAGATCGTGCATGCAATCCCTGGCGATAGGAAGCTTAAGGAGGGCGATATTATAAGTTTAGACGTTGGAGCGAAGCTTAATGATTTTTTTGGGGATGCTGCGGTAACTCTCCCGGTAGGAGAGATTGGAAGTAGAGCAAAGGAATTACTAAGGGTTGCGGAAGAGGCACTCTACAAAGGGATCGAACAGGCAGTGGCAGGTAATAAATTATCTGATATTTCTCAAACGATTCAGGTCTGGGCAGAGCGTCATGGATTTTCAGTAGTGAGAGATTTTGTGGGACATGGCATAGGTAAATCTTTGCACGAAGAACCCCAGATACCAAACTTTGGTACTCCAGTGCCCAACCCCAGACTTCAGGAAGGGATGGTATTTGCGTTGGAGCCTATGATAAATGAAGGAACCTATGAGGTAAAGCTTCTTCCCGATGGCTGGACAGCCGCAACTGCTGATGGGAAGCTCTCTGCTCACTTTGAACATGTGATTGCAATTAACGGTGATGGTCCCATTGTCTTGAGTGAATGCTAAATGTATGGAGGGGTGGGTATAATGTCCTTAAAAGAGATTATTAGATATCCGGATCCTGTCATTAGGAAGAAATCGGAATTTGTAGAAGAGGTCAATGAAGAAATAAAACAGTTGATTGAAGATATGACAGACACTATGTATGATTCTCGTGGTGTTGGACTGGCGGCAGTCCAGATAGGAGTCTTGAAGCGCGTTATCGTGGTAAATGTAGAAGAGAAATTAATTACCATGGCAAATCCGGAAATTATTGAAAATGAAGGGGAATCACAGATGGAAGAAGGCTGTCTTTGTCTACCTGGTGTTTTGATAGATATTAAAAGAAGTGAGAAGGTTAAGGTGAAAGGACTTAATGACAAGGGAGAGGAAATTGTTATTG
>JAZFSJ010000420.1:0-9502 GCA_036446115.1 Thermodesulfobacteriota bacterium
TATCTGAGAAGTCAAAGTTTTTCATCAATTCTTCTTTTAATACCTTTACCTCTTCACTGAGCCTTGAAATCCTTAAGCATCTTTTAACCGTAATAAGTATTTCCTCTTCTTCAAATGGTTTTGTGATATAGTCAATTGCCCCTTTTCTCATAGCTTCAACCGCATTTTCTATGGTGCCATAGGCAGTGATTACCATAAGGGGAAAGTCAGGATCGATCTTTTTAGCTTCATCTAACAGGGACATCCCATCCATTTCAGGCATCTTCAAATCGGTGATGACCAGGTCGAACCTCTTTTCTTTCAACATAGCTAAAGCCACTTTACCATTTTCAGCCTGTTCTGCTTTAAACCCCTCTCTTCCCAGCATTAATTGAAGGATATGCCTCATTTTCTTTTCATCGTCTACTACTAAAATCCTGTCCATAGTACACTCACATCCTTTCTTTCAGTAGATCCCTCACGCGCAAAGGGACCCCTCATTAAATAAAAATGCTCAATGAACTGGCGCCTGAGGTAGGGTGCATAATTCACCACCAATGATGTAGGTTGTTTTCTGTGTATCTTTTATCTTGTGCGCTTTTTAGATTGTTGCACCTTAGGATTTAGTAAAGCAAGAAGACTTTACCTATTAGCTGTTCGTGGGGAGCCATATGGAAAATACAGTTCCCCCTCCCTCCCTGTCAGTAATTTCTATTGCTCCCTGGTGATTAGCTATAATTTTTTTCACCACGGCAAGTCCCAGCCCTGTTCCTCTCGGCTTTTTGGTAAAGAATGGCTCAAACACCTTCTCTTTCTCTTCATCAGGGATACCTATGCCGTCGTCCATAACGTTGATGAGGACGCCACTATCTGATTTTTTTGTCTTAAAAGTGATCTCTCCCCCCTTCGGAATAGCCTGAATGGCGTTGTTAAAAAGATTCAAAAGGGTCTGGTAAATCTGGTGTTCATCCAGATTTATTTCAGAAATCTCTTTTGATAGTTCAACTTTAAGAGAAATATCTTTCTCCTTGAATTCAGGAAGAGGAATATGATTGGTCATTTTGCTTATCACCTGATTAATATCTACTAGGCTTTTGTGAGCAGGATTGGGGCGTGCGAAAGAGAGGAAATCATTAACCAGTCTATTAAGCCTTTTAACCTCGTCCTGAATGTACTCGACCATGGTCTTTCTTACTTTAGCTTTAACCCCTTCTTTTGCGAGAATATCAACCGAACCCTTAATAATACCCAAAGGATTCTTTAGTTCGTGGGCGATCATCATAGAAAAGTTACCTATCTCAGCCATTCTTTCCTGCTTGGCAAGCTCCTTATAGGTCTTTTCTAATTCCCCTCTCTTCTCTATAAGTGACCCAGACATCTTATTGAATGAATCGGTTAGTTGACCTACCTCATCCCAGTTATCAATAGGCAGTGTGGTCTCCCAATCTCCCCGAGCGATGCGGGTAGTCGCGTTAGCCAACCTTCTCACCGGTTTTACAATAGAGATGGAAAAGTATAATGCGACCATACAACCTATGATAGTCGACAAAATTGCCAAAAGAAACATGTTTCTCCTTATGACACTGATAGTATCAACAATTCCCTTTTTGGAGAATACTACCTCTACGTAACCGATTATCTGTTCACCCCCCTCATCGGAAAGAGCAGCATCTTTTTCTCTCAGAGAGAGGGTAAAGCGGTCAGATATATTGGGGTCCTTTCCCCTTGCAATCGTCAGTGACATAGGTTCTTTGTGTTTGTCGCTCAGCTTATCTGTTTTGGAGAAATCAACCAGGACTTGTCTGTTTTCATTCATGATTTTAACACTCTGGACATCTTTTTCCTGAAGCAGGTTTTTTGAAAGGGATTCGAGTGCTTCTATATTTTCTATCAGGATTTCCAGTTCAGCATTTAAGGCTAAGTTTTTAACCAGGGAATTTCCCCTGGTGGTGAATTCATCCATAAGAGCAATCTGAGATTGATATGAAAAGAAGGTGCCGTACAGTACGGAACAAATGACAAACAGTGAAGTAGTAAGGATTAGTATTTTGGTGTTAAGACTCTCTCTTCTCACTTAATGACCTCGGTGGTATTTTTAATCAAACCATCTGAAATAGCTATCTCCAGCTTTCCGGCAACCTTCAGATTAACTATAGTTCTCACTTTCAGAGGTTCCTGGATTACCGGTGTGAGTGAAGTTCCCTTAAGCAATAGTTTTTGAGCGAATTCCGCAGTCTGCTCGCCTATTTCCTGATAATCCAAATAAAAAGAAAGGATTGCTCCATCTTGAGCGAACTCCTCACTGAATCCTACTACCACAGGGATTTTTTTGCGAAGCATCGTTTTGATGAGATACTTAATAATCTTTTCATAACCAATGGTCCTGTCGGGAATAATCCAGAGGATGTCGATATTGCATTGAGGTGAATTAAGGACTTTTGAAATCTCTTTTTGTGACGCGATGGGCAAGCCAACAATAAGCAGACCAGAATCTGAAGCTATACGTGAAATATGATCAATATTATTCTTATTTTCTTTCGGGGTGTAAAGTACACCAATCCTTTTTCTGGTGGGGAAACCCAATTTAATTCGTTCGAGCTGAAAGCCAACCGGTATGTTTTGACTTACCCCATGATATGAAGTATTACATCGCCTTAAAAGCTTTTCTGGATTACGTACCACGGTAAAGATTTTTGGAATTGCTATAGAACTCGAATTCTTACCAACCAGATAGGCCGCCTCAGGCCCCACAGCAAGAATAAGGTCACCACTCTTTTTTAAGGCGCGCTCTAAGATAAACTGCCCTTTATCTTGATAATCCTCATCAATGGAATATTCCTCAAAGGCTCCCTTTGAAAATTTTCTTTTAAATTCATCTACAACCTTCTGATAGGGAATGATAGCGCTGCTTTTGATGATGATGACTTCCGAGGAAAAGACGGTAGTGGGAGGTAGTATAAGGGCTACAGCAATAACAAAAGATATCAGGGTATATTTCATAGGGTTATGATAGTATCAGGTTTTTATTATAACATAAGTATATAGGAGGAAGTCGTATATTGCAAAATAATAACGAGTGTCTTGTTAATGAATGAAATTAAATCTTTAAACTATGGACCTAAATTAAGAAATAAAAAAAAGTAAAAATGGCTCAATATAGCCGTATGATCAATTGAGGTAAGAAAGAAAATGGCTGAATTCAGCCACTTATATTAGGTTATTTTTTAGGAAAAGCAAAGAATTATTTATATAAGAGAAACTGCGCACTTCTAAAGTATTGTTTAATCAAGATATTTCTGTGGGCAGGGGAAGTTTTAGGTATAAACTTTTCTTGTGGCACTTGTTTTGCAATACTATTTCATCAAATAACTAAATTAATTATAAATGAGGGCGTAAAAGATGAGAAGAAGGGTTGTGATAACAGGAATGGGTGCAGTTACACCTCTAGGGCTGAATTTGAAAACCACCTGGGAGAATTTAATGAGGTCTAAATCTGGTATTGGTCACATCTCCCTATTTGATGCTTCAACTTTCCCAGTGAAAATTGCTGCTGAAGTAAAAGATTTTGATGAATCAGCGATTAAGCTCCCTGAAGGTATGGAACAATTTGTCAGCAGATCAACCAAATTCGCCCTATCTGCTGCTCAAGAAGCCGTGGAAGATGCATTTTTGGATCTTGATACCATTGATCCTACTATGCTGGGTATTTCTCTAGGAGGTAATGAGGAAAACACTAAACTATCTGAATTTGGTGATGCCTTTGTTCAAAAGGACCTCTTGTATTCTCTACAAAATAGTGATTTGTCCTATTTAAAGAATTCTAACCCCTTAGGCCAGATTTGGGCAGTAAGACGATGTGCCCATACCACATCAAACATTATTTCCATTTTATATAATGCACAAGGTCCCGTGAGTACCTCATCCACTGCGTGTGCCTCTAGTGCACAGGCAATGGGAAAAGCTATGAGGATGATTGAGAATGGGGATGCTGATATCATGATTACTGGTGGAGGTGATTCTATTATCGGTGAATTTGCTCTGGCTGGTTTTGGCTTACTGGGCGCCCTTTCTCAGAATAATGAGGATCCGGAGAGGTCAAGCAGACCCTTCGATCTTAGAAGAGATGGTTTTGTGCTGGGTGAAGGGGCAGGAATTCTCATTATGGAAGAGTTATCCCATGCCCAGGAAAGAGGAGCACACATTATTGCTGAAATAACAGGTTTTGGAAGTTCCTCTAATGCATATAGAATTACCGATTCCCCTCCTGATGGACGGGGCGCTGATCAATCCATGAGTTTAGCTCTACAAGATGCAGGGCTGTCACCAGAAGATATCCATTATATCAATGCGCACGGCACGTCAACCCTTATCAATGATCGCAGTGAAACCCAGGCCATTAAAAAGGTTTTTGGTAAAAATGCCTATAGAGTTCCAATTAGTTCCAATAAATCTATGCTGGGTCACCTGATTGCCAGCGCGGGAGCTATTGAGTTGATTGTAAGTGTTTCGACTATCCAGAAAAATGTGATTCCCCCTACCATCAATTATGAAACACCTGACCCCGATTGCGATCTCGATTATGTTCCTAATGAACCGAGAGAGTATGGAGTGGATGCTGTCTTGTCAAACTCCTTCGCTTTCGGCGGTCAAAATGCTAGCCTGGTAGCAGAACGATATCAAGAGTAAGGCCTTTCCGTTGGATGAGACGTAGATGAATAGACGTGTGGTTATTACGGGTTTGGGTCTCATCTCACCTCTAGGACTCACCT
The DNA here is from genome assembly GCA_036446115.1 of Thermodesulfobacteriota bacterium. GTDB lineage: Bacteria > Desulfobacterota > WTBG01 > WTBG01 > WTBG01 > JAZFSJ01. The sequence continues at coordinate 4,749 of JAZFSJ010000420.1, forward strand.
TAGAAGACAATTGGAAATCCCTCATTAACGGCAAATCGGGAGTTGATTTTATTTCCTCCTTTGAGTGCTCTTCTTGGCAAGTTAACGTAGCTGGTGAAGTAAAGGATTTTAGTCCCGATTGTCTTCCGTGTAAGAAGAAGTCCATCAAGCTTATGAATAGAGATGCACAACTGGCCGTTGCAGCAACCAATGTAGCCCTGGAAGATTCAAGGCTAAACCGCAATGAGGTTGAACCTTCTGCAATAGGGATTGCCTTCGGAGCTCTTGGTGTACAATATACACTTGAAGATGCATATATCACGACTTACAACGCTTCGGGGAAGAAAATCAGCTGGCTTAATGGATCAGAACCTCAATGCCTTAATCCCATCTGGCCACTCACCATACTTCCTAATATGAGTCTTTGTCATATCGCAATCACCCATAATATCCAGGGACCCAATATAGCCTTTTGTTCCCTTACTACCTCAGGGGCGCAGTCGATAGGAGAAGCTTTCAAACTGATTAAATACGGGGAGTGTGATGTTTTTATCGCGGGAGGTGGTAGTAGCCTAAATCCATGCTACCTCTTTTCTCTTTACGCTTCTGGATTGCTTTCGGATGAGCGGGATAATCCCAGCGCTGCATGTCGTCCTTTCGATAAAAGGAGGAGCGGTTTCGTTATAGGAGAAGGGGCTGCTGTTGTAATTTTAGAAGAGCTTTCACATGCGCTAAAACGGAGCGCCCCCATCTATGGCGAAGTTATCGGTTATTCTGCCATGCAGGGAGATATGCTTCATTCAGAGATGCACTCATTTGATACCAAGGTTGAGGGAGTTGCAGCATGTGTACAACGCGCTATAGAGCAGGCGAAGATTGATCCCCGGGATGTCGATTACCTCAATGCAGATGGCAAGGCTACCTTTATGTCCGATTGGGTTGAGACAGAGGCAATTAAAAAAGTTTTTGGAAGTCATGCCTATAAGCTTTCCATCAGCTCCACCAAATCCACGATGGGTCATTTGCTCTGTGCATCTGCCCCAGCAGAGATCGTAGTAGGCGTTTTAGCTATGAGGGATGGAATTGTTCCTCCTACTATCAATTACCAGCACCCTGATCCTTGCTGTGACCTGGATTATACCCCTAATCAGTTAAAAAAAAGAGAAGTAAAAGTAGTGCTCTCTCACACAATAGGTTTGAATGGAGAAAATGCAGCTTTACTCATTAGGAGGTTTTCCTAGAAAATGGTGAAGGATTTAAAGAAGGGAAAAAACATGGAGAGGAGAGCAGTTATCACTGGCTTAGGCATGGTTACTCCTCTTGGAATAGGTAAAGATGAGAACTGGCAGAATCTCATCTCAGGTAAAGCTGGGATAGAAACGATTACAAGTTTTGAGCCGAAAGATTTTCCCATTACCATAGCTGGGGAAGTGAAGAACTTTAAGGCCAGTCACTTTATAAAAGATCGTAAAGCCGTAAAGCTTTCTTTTCACAGCGTTCATCTGGCTATTGTCGCTGCACAATTAGCCATGGAAGATGCAGGGGTAAAGAGTGAAGAAGTTAATCCAGCTCGGTTTGGTTGTTTTATCGGCTCTGGAGGGGGAGGCTATGAAGATGGACCAGGCGTTACTGATTTAGTCGAACCTATAAAAAAGTCTTGGTCAAAAGAGAAAGAAAAATTTGATGTCCGTAAATTTGGCACTGATGGTATTGCCAGCGCGTATCCCCTCTTCCTGCTGAAAACCTTGCCTAACAATGCCTTTTACTACATTTCATTATTTCATAATATACAGGGGGAGAATGATAATATCATTGCTTCATTTACAGGTGGTTCTCAGGCAATAGGTGATGCCGCTAGGGCCATTAGAAGAGGCGCTACTGATATAGCAATTGCAGGTGGCTATGATTCTCTCTTGCTCCCTGCCACACTATTTAGTTTTAATAACTTGAATCTCTTGTCGAAAAACTCCAATCCGAGGGTAGCCTGCCGTCCCTTTGATGCAAAAAGAGACGGGATGGTTTTAGGCGAGGGGGCTGGTATGGTGATAATTGAAGATATGCATCATGCCCAAGAAAGGGGTGCGCCCATTTATGCTGAGCTCACAGGGTACAGTAACTCCTCAAGCGCCTATCACCTTTATCAACCCTGCCCTTCGGGAAGTGGAATCAGTGTTGCTTTAAGAAAGGGTTTGAAAAATGCGGCAGAAAAACCGTCAGCAATTGACTATATTAATGCTGATGGCATCAGCAGTATACCTAGCGATAGGGCGGAAACGCATGCTATAAAGGATGTCTTTGGTTCTCATGCTTTCCGGGTACCTGTAAGTTCTACCAAATCGATGATGGGACATTTGGGGGCTGCTGCAGGTGCGGTAGAGCTTATCATTTGCACATTGGCCCTGCAGCAAAATATCCTCCCCCCTACCGTTAATTATGAAATGCCTGATCCTGCTTGTGATCTTGACTACATTCCCAATCAAGCGCGACACAAAGAGATACAAACAGCCCTTTCTATAAATCAGGGATTGGGTGGTCAGTGTACCTGTTTAATCATCAAAAAGGTTTCTTAGTACTGACAAAACAAAGGACATTTTTTGAACTGTAGATGAAATTCGGATTTATTGCACACGCTAGGGGAGTGGGAGAATTAAGAAGGCTTTTTTTGCTGCGACACACTATCTCACTGATTCCCTTCAAATCGAGTAAGGTAATAATGTCAAGGTCACTCGAGGAAGGCCTGGTAAAGGATATTTATACCTACAGAAAGGTTTATTCTCCTCAACAGACGGGTTGTAGCGGGAAGGTCTTCTGCGTTTTTCTCACACCAGAACAGCTGCTGGGAAACCAAACAAGAGCGGTAGAACTGGTAGTCGAGGCGTGTTGCCAGGCAGAGAGGTGGGGCGCTGAGATCGTTGGTCTGGGAGCCATGACGGCAGTGATTGGTTCCAGGGGGAAGGAGATTAATGCTCATTCACCAGTCCCGGCGACCACTGGAAATTCCCTTACCGTCTACTCATCACTCAAGGCATTTAAGGAAATAGTAAGGAAATTAGAGATTGACGTTTCTGAGCATAAAATAGTAATCGTAGGATTTCCTGGTAGTATTACTCTGGCTATAGCCAAATCTCTGCTGAAAGAGGGCCTTAACCTGGTGCTGGTAAGCAGGAGGCAAACCAGTTTTTTGCAGCGCTTCCTGTCTCACCTTGATGTTACCGCAGGGAGGGAAGTGGAAATTACCGGTGATCTTTCGGATGCTCTAAAAAAGGGAAAAATCATTTTCAGCGCAACCTCCACCGGAAACATCATTGATCCCGATACCCTTCAACCAGGGTCTATCGTCTTTGATATCGCCCAACCACGAGATGTAATCAACAAAAGATCAAAGCGGAAAGATATCCTTATCATTGATGCGGGGACTGTGCGTTTGCCAAAGACCAAAGGAACTGCCTTTCACTCCGTTTGTCTGCCCTTTTTCCCCTTTTTCCCCTTTTTCCCCTTTCCTGTCTGGGCGTGGGAGTACTGTTGGCCTTTTTTTATCAACAATTCTGGTGTTGGTCCTCTTCACATTCCTTCCTGTTTGGCAGAGACCATTACGCTCGCTTTAGAAGAGCGCAGAGAAAGTTTTTCTCTAGGAAGGGAATTAGATTTGGATCGGATTAAAGAGATTGGAGGTTTGAGTGAAAAGCACGGTTTTATATTTAATCACTTTTTAAGCTTTGAACGAGAGATAAAAGAAGAAAACTATGAGCATACCAAAAGAGCTCTAAAAATGTCTCACGGATCTTAGATAAGGAGCAGGAAGAATGAAACTAATGGGAAAAGTTGCTCTAGTTACAGGTGCCTCTAGGGGACTAGGGAAGGCCATAGCATTACAGCTTGCAAAGGAGGGGGCACAGGTGGTAGTAAATTATGCCAAAAGCGCTGAGAAGGCAAGAGAGGTGGTTGATGCAATTCAATCAGCCGGTGGCAACGCGTTAACTATGCAGACAGATGTTTCCAACTTCGAAGAGGTTGAAAAGATGGTAGATGCCATCTATGAGAAATTAGGGAGGATAGACATCCTGGTTAATAATGCGGGAGTGAATAGGGATGAGCTCCTGATCTCTATGGAAAAAGAGGATTGGAATAAGGTCATCAGCACTAATTTGGGAGGACTCTTCCACTGTACTAAATCGGTAGCAAAATATATGATGTTGCAAAAACACGGTAGAATTATTAATATCTCTTCTATTGCGGGAGAGAGGGGTGGCCGTGGACAGTCTAACTATGCAGCCTCCAAAGGGGGAGTGAATGCCTTTACTAGGTCCGTTGCGATGGAGCTTGCTCCTAAAAAAATTACCGTCAATGCAGTAGCACCAGGAGTCTTTGAAACTGAAATGAGCAGCACGGTAATTAGAAGGGCTAAAGACCATATTCTCAATTCAATCGCCTTGAAAAGGCTTGGTCAGGCAGAAGAGGTCGCAAAGGTAGTGGCATTCCTAGCCTCGGATGATTCATCCTATATTACTGGTGAAACCATCCGAGTTGATGGGGGTTTTAAAGCATAAATTTTCTATTAATCATTGAGAGGGGGTGAGTGTTATGGACGAAAAAACAATTTATGAAAAGGTCAAAGAAAGCGTAGTGGAGGCCTTGGGGGTTGATGAGGAGGAGGTGACACCTGATGCAGCATTGTTTGATGATTTGGGTGCGGAATCCTTAGATTTACTTGATATTGTGTTCAGACTGGAGAAGGAGTTTGGCATAAAGATTCCAAGGGGTGGGATTCAAACCGA
>JAZFSJ010000421.1:0-11918 GCA_036446115.1 Thermodesulfobacteriota bacterium
TTCATCCGGCCCCAGCATTGATGCTGACTTGTTTTCATTTGACACTTAACTAAGCATCTATTATAAGATACTAATTAACATAATTGTATCCTGCATTTCTTTATGGTATAGTTCATTTCATAGTTGCTAACCGTTTTCATATATTCCTAGGAGAGATTACAATGGACGTTTCATCCGATGACTATCAAGAATACAGAGATCTTCTTGAGGGTGCACTCGCTATTATTGGTAAATACGATGATGTCTTGGAGCAAACCTCAAATACAGTACTTGGTATCCCCGAATCTAAATTGCCTTTTCCAAAAGAGGCCATTAAACTATCGATACTCATGTGGTATAAATTGCTGCTTAATAAAGGTCTCAAAAAAGAAATGATAAATAAATATTATTCTAAGCTCTCAAAATATCTTCTATCAAAAGGTTTTCACGATTCGCTAGAAGTAGGTTATATTGCATTGTCAAAATTCATACCTGACAAAAAAGCAAAGATTTGCGATACTTACCGGCACATAACTGATGAATTAGTTCATGAGGGCAAAGAGGATGCCGATATAACAAAAACACTCATCAGTGAAATGAAGAACATGGAAGATCTGGATATAATATTAGCAATTCAAAAGAAAATTGTTGAAGATAGTAAAAAAAACCTTCGTGAACTAAGGAGGCTAGAAAAAAGCAAGGACAAAGATTTATAATCTATAAGCAAGAAGAAGTCCCACCACCGTTTTGGCATCCTTTATCTCTCCAGCTTTCACCTTTTCAACTGCCTCTTTAAGTGGAAGTTTCACCACTTCGATAATCTCATCATCATCCAGTCTTTGGATGCCAGGCGTTAACCCTGTGGCAAGAATAATAGCAATGATTTCCCTACAGTACGCTGGTGCGCTATAGATTTCTGTAAGCTTTTTTACCTGGGCTGCCTTATATCCTACCTCTTCTTCAAGCTCTCTTTTTGCACAATCCAAAGGATTTTCACCCGGTTCTAATCTACCGGCAGGTATTTCCCAGATGGTGTCACCAATGCAATGTCTGTACTGCTTTATTAAAACTACTGACTCATCCGGTAGCAAGGGTACCACCGCAGCTCCACCAGGGTGATTTATGCATTCCATCTCTACCTGTTGTTTATGTAAACTAACGGTTTCTACAGAAAGATCAATTACCTTCCCCTTAAATATGTTTTTTTTACTTATTACCTTTGTATTCAAAACAGCTCGCCTCCTTTAAAGCTCCTTATGTGGACTTTTTTCTTTCCTGTTTCTTCGTGTACTTCGTGATTTAACATAAGAATTCAGTGAAGATAAAAAAGTGGATTTCTGGCTTTGTTATATCTTCTAATTTGAAAATGAAGGGTAGGAGATGCTGAAGGGTCATGAGAATTCCCAAGTTTAGCGATAATACTACCCCGTTTAACCCAACTGCCCTCCTTTACCAGACTGAGCTGATTATGAGCATAGACCGTTGTATACTTGTCCTTGTGTTGTATTATAACAATGTTACCATAACCTGAAAGTTTATTAGAAAAAACAATTTTCCCTGAATCTGCAGCCTTAACTGGTGAACCTAGTGGTGCGTGGATATTTATTCCATCATACTTTTTCCCTTTCCGAACTCCATAATAGGATACTACCCTACCCTTAATCGGCCAGCTAAACCTTCCCTTTTGCTGGACAATCTTTACCTTCTTCTTCGGTGGTTCTTTTTTATATACTTTTATCCTGCGAATTTTGGTAGCACCCGGGATGAAAATTTTATCCCCTGTCTTAATCTGCGATGCATATCTAATATTATTTAACTCCGCGACTTCCTGCAAATCTACATCGTACGTTTTGCAGATCCTCCAAAGAGTCTCACCTTTACGCACGGGATGGTAAATGCCAATTACAAACTTTGGGGGTAAAGGAACAAACTTAGCGGAAAGACAGGCAGAAATAAAAAGAAGAGAGAACAGCAGGAGTGATGTCTTCCAAAGTCTCAAGATGGCTTTCACCAGAGGGATGCTCTTTAGAACTTCAGGGATAATTGTTGTAAAATCAACTAATTAACCTTTTTTATTACTTTTTATCGCTTACTCTATCTACTGTGAGATTTTAGTTTTCAAGAAGAATTTTCAACTAAGTCTATCGCCTTCTTTACCGCTTCTTGAGGTGTTTCAACAGTTACAATCTCTTCGCTTATCTTCCAAGTTCTCAATCCAACCACAGGTTTTCCTATCTTCAGGGCAATAGCAATCTCAGAAAGGGTACCATAACCTCCCTCAATTGCAATCAGGGCATGCGAGGAACGCACAACTAAAACGTTTCGTGCATGGCTTAATCCTGTTACAATTGGTATGTCGATAAATGGATTGGCGTCTTCAAAGGATACCCCGGGAAGGATACCAACGGTATTTCCTCCCTCCTGTTTTGCACCTTTGGCTGAAGCCTCCATTACCCCACCCAAACCACCACATACAAGGGTAGCTTTATTTCGTGCAATTTCTTTTCCTACTTCTTCAGCTAGTTGCTCAATCTCTTTAGAGCACTGCCCTGCCCCTATTACCCCTATTTGAATTAACATCTCATTCATTTCACTACAATAAATTTAAGAAATCCAAGACTTGCCATTGATACTACCAAAGTTACTATAATCCCAGCTGCTAGAACACCTAAGGCGATGGTAATGAATGATTTTTTTCGTTCCATTTCAAAAACCCACGCTACAAGGCATCCTGTATATGCACCGGTACTGGGGAAAGGTATGGCCACGAAAAGGAAAAGAACCCAATACTCCCAGGTATGCTTTTCCATTTTAGCTTCAACTCTTTTTCTCACACTTTCCAGATAGTTATTGAATATTTTCTCGTAAATTTTGATCTTCATGAGGTACTTATGAATATTATCCAAAAAAAAGAAAACAGGGATGATTACCAGAATATTAGCAATAACACAGGTAATAAAAGCTGTCACCCACCCCACACCAGAAGCCATAGCTACAGGAATACCTCCTCTTAACTCTGATATCGGTAAAAGACTCAATACAATACCTTTAATCAATCCATCCATTTATATCACCAAGGCAAGAGTTTTATATGTCCCACTTAAACATTTTATTAACTGAATCATGATGGGTAAGATCTACCTGAATAGGCGTAATTGAGATAAGATTCTGTCTGATGGCTTTAAGATCAGAATTATCATCTTCTTGAAATCCCTCATCCTTCCTGCCAATCCAGTAATATTTTACTCCTCTGGGATCAACTTTCTCCTCAATAGTATTACTATGCGTATTCCTGCCTTGTGTGGTAATTTTATAGAGACTGATTTCTTTCCCCTGTGTATCAGGGACATTTACATTTAGAAGGGTTCTGGCAGGGAGTCCATTTTTAGTGATGAAACGTGCAAGCCTCAGGGCATAATCTGCAGCAGGTTTAAACTTAAAATCTTTTACCGTTGCCAGCGAAATTGCAAAAGAAGGAATTCCCATTAAGGCCCCTTCCACAGCAGCTGCGACCGTTCCTGAGTAATTGACATCATCAGCAAGATTTGCCCCTTTATTAATACCCGAAACGATAAGGTCAGGTTTTTCTCTTAAGAGTTGGTTAACCCCAATATTGATACAATCGGCCGGGGTACCATTTACTGCATATTGTTGTAAGGAAATATTAACTACCCGTAAGGGACGGTGAAGGGTTAGCGCGTGACTTATAGCATTTCTTTCCCTATCGGGAGCTACTATCCATACCTCACCTAAATTACCAAGGGACTCGGCGAGTGTTTTAATCCCTTCTGAAAATATGCCATCATCATTAGTAACTAAGATTATCATTTATTACCATATCCATAATATTATTTATCTTTGTGGCTCCCCCATTAGATAACAAACATTGTTGAACATGCAATTTATCCCACTTGTAGAAATCTAATTTGGTGAATCTGTGATCACAGAAGTAAATAATTATGCAATTTTATAAAATCCATTACGCCTATTGTCAATCTTTAATTCACCCCGTTAGAAAAAAGGGGCATCTTTTATGAAGTTTGTTCGCCTTATTAAATAACTTCTTTTGAAAATGTAGGATAAACCCATATTAACAGGATAAGGATTATATGTCCAGGTAGGTTAAATCTTTGTACAAATTTTCCAACAGGTTTTATCAGTATATAAGATATTTGATAAGTAATTTTGGAGAAGGCAAGGCATTTATTCTGCAAAGACTATTAGCAGAATAAGTTACTAGTTGCAGGAAGGTGGTTTACCGGCAGGTGCCGAGAAAGCCCCGCCTTGTAGGCGGGGATGAATCGGCACAATTCATAAATAATCAACTTTAAACTCCGGGATGTCCCGCGCTGTGCGCGGGGAGCATCACTTTTATCGTAAAAGGCTACCAGCTTCTTTTTAATACATAATCAGCAGTGGCAATTAAAGCATCTTTTATGGGTGATGAGTCAAGCTCCTGAATAGAGCGCATAGACGAATCAATATATTCTTTGGCTCTGGTATGCGCATAGTTCATCCCTTTATATTCTTTAATCAATTCAACAATAATGCCCATATTCTGTTCATCCAGGCAGTCACCTTTTAAAACCTTAAGGATTGTCTCCTTATCCCCGTTAGAAGCCTCTCTTAAGGTATGGATTAAAGGCAACGTTATTTTTCCTTCTTGAAGATCTTTATATATAGCCTTCCCAAACCTCCGATCTCCATTCATATAGTCTAAAGTATCATCCACCATCTGAAAGGCAATCCCCAGATTAAGACCATAATTTTCAAAGATATGTTCTCTTTCTGGAGAAGTGTTTCCCAGAACAGCGCCTACCTGACATGCTGCCGCGATTAAGCTTGCTGTTTTATTGGTAACAATTTTTGTGTATTCTTTTTCATTCAATTCAACATCATTGCTCCTCTCGGTCTGCATGGTTTCACCTTCAGCTACCTGAGTAGTAGCCTCCGACACAACCTTCATAATCTTCAAATCACCGATTTTTATTAAGAGAGAAAAAGCTTTGGAGAGTAGATAGTCTCCAACCAGCACACTGGTTCTGTCACCCCAGACAGAGTTGACAGAAGAATTCCCTCTCCTTACCTTTGCATTATCAAGCACATCATCATGGAGAAGGGTGGCTGTATGAATATACTCAAAAATACAGGCTAAGGGAATATGCTGCCCTCCTTTGTAATTACAGTACTTTGCAACTAAAAGTAGCATTAAGGGACGTATCCTTTTGCCTCCACTTCCAATAATGTACCCACCTGCCTTATTGATGAGGGGCACTTGTGAAGATAAGGTGTTTATTAGTTCGGCCTCAACCTTCTCAAGATCATCACTAATTATTGAATAAATCTGTTGCACCCTAAACTCCTTTATGAAACTCTGGCTAACGTGAGCACATCAACTTTGCGTGCTCCTGCCTTGACTAATACTTTAGAACATTCATCAACCGTGTTTCCACTGGTATACACATCATCTACTAAAAGAATATTCTTATCTACAACCTTACTTCTTTCTGAGAGTAAAAACGCGCCTCTGACATTATCTTTTCTGTTCCGTTCGCTTAAACCTACTTGCGGTTTTGTTATCTTTCCTCTCGTAAGAGAGTATCTATCAATGGGTATTTCATATTGCTTGCTCAGCAATCGAGCCAGAGAAAGAGATTGATTAAAACCTCTTTCTCTCAATCTTCCGGGATGAAGTGGAACTGGAATAATTAAATGATAGGCAACCCCCACAAAAAATGATTGCATTCTATCCGCCATAAGACTTGCCAATGAAAATGCAAGGTTGTTTTTTAATTTGTATTTAAAAAGATGGATAGCCTTCCTGAGTGTTCCATCGTAACACCCCATGGCCCTTGCCCTATTGAAATATCTCCTCTTGGTAAGACAATCTCCGCAGTGATGATCTGCTGCTACCTCGGAATAAAAAGGCTTCCCACACTCACTGCACATTGGACTTTCAATATATTTTATTTGAGATATACAATTAGGACATATCACTGCCTCTTTTTCAGCATTAAAAGGTTCCCCACACACAGAACAGGTAGGGGGAAATATAAAATCTATTATTGTTTTAAAGATAAAACCCATAGTTGTCAAATATTTTTCTTTTTCTCAACGTCTAATTCCACTCTCGGTGCATCAGCCCACAGCCTCTCTAACTCGTAAAATTCTCTTATTTTTTGATAAAAAACATGAATAATTATATCATCATAATCAAGCAGAATCCAATTCCCCTCTGCAAACCCTTCAATCCCCAGGGGGTAAATCCGCTTTTTCTTTAGATCATGTTCAATCGAACTGGCAATAGCCTGAACTTGCCGATTAGAACTACCACTGCATATTATAAAATAATTTGCAAAGGATGAGGTTTCTTCGATATCAAGAATGGTTAAATCAAGAGCCTTCTTTTTTAAAGCAGCTTCCACACAAAGATTAAACTTTTGATTTTCTCTTTTTACCATTACTCCTATCTTAAACTATGTATAACTTATGCTCTTTCAGATAGCTCTCTACAGTTTCAGGAAGCAAGTGCTTAATTGAACGCCCATCCCTTACTAGCGTTCTAATGGAGCGGGATGAGACATCGACAGGTGTTATTTCCGTAAAATAAATGGAGTGTTGAGAGCTGTTAATGAACATCTTTTTATCATTCTGATAACAAAAATCCGACCTTACCTGCGCTGGAATAACTTGATCTAGCTCTTCAACCTCATAACCAGGCCTGCTCATTACAATAAAATTACATAGATTAAAAAGCTCTATGTAATCTTTCCAGCTTGTAATCTCTAAAAAGACATCCATGCCTAAAATGAAAAAGAGAGTCAATTCTTTTCCGAATGTATGCTTAAAGTGACCAATGGTTTCAATTGAGTAGGATTTGCCAGGTCTCCTTAGCTCAACATCAGAGGTAAAAAAACAGGGGTTATCATTTATAGCAAGATTAAGCATCTTTAACCTATGCTCGGCGGGAACAATTTCCTGAGACTCCTTATGGGGAGATATATTAGTCGGGATGAATATCACCTGTTTAAGGTAAAACATTTCTCGAATTTCCTCAGCAGCCCTCAGGTGACCCCAATGTACCGGATTAAAGGTTCCACCAAAAAGCCCAACACGCACAATAAACACCCTTTCTTAAATATTATCTGACAGAAAACCCCTTTCATCTTTTAGAAATTCTAAAAACCGAAGCAAATACAAGATGAAAGAACTCATAATCCAGTGGTCAGTTGACGGTTGTCAGTCGTTATTTGTCATTACTTTTTGACCTCGCCTGAAAACGCTCCACAAATACCGATTCGATCCGCGCAACCGCAACCATTTAAGGCAACCGAAAAAAAACACAGTTATTTAATGATGGCATCTAAGTTTTTGTTTATTCTATCTTCTCAGCGATCTCTGCGTCCTCCGCGTTTAACTACCCTTCGCGAATCTGCCCTTTGCCATAGACCACAAACTTGCTGGTAGTAAGCTCATTTAATCCCATTGGGCCAAAGGCATGGAGTTTGGTTGTACTAATACCTATTTCAGCACCTAAACCCAACTGGTTGCCGTCGTTAAATCGGGTAGATGCATTGACCAAAACCACTGAAGAATTTACCTTTTGTAAAAACAACTGTGAATTGCGATAGTCAGAAGTCACGATGGCATCCGTGTGCATTGAACCATATTTTGCTATATGGTCAATGGCATCCTCTATTGTGGATACTATTTTCACTGATAGAATGAGATCCAAATATTCCTGATACCAATCTTCTTCTTTAGCTTCTTTCAGATCCGAAATGATTTTTCTACCCTTTTCACAACCACGCACCTCTACCCCTTCTTTTTTAAGTCTGTCAACTATCCTGGGAAGAAAACGAGAAGCAATCTCCTCATGAATAAGGAGGGTCTCCAGGGCATTGCACACCCCTGGTCTTTGAACCTTTGCATTTACTACAATAGTTTCTGCCATCTCTTCATCGACAACAGCATCCACAAAAATATGGCAGACTCCCCTATAGTGTTTAATGACAGGAATTTTAGAATGTTCTACTACAGCACGGATAAGTTCTTCTCCTCCGCGAGGAATAATAACATCAATGTAGTCCTCCAGGGTAAGCATTTTATACACTGCCTCTCTCTCCACCACAGGGATTAACTGCACTGCTGCTTCAGGGATACCGTTTCTTTTGACAACCTCCTGCATAATACCAGTAAGGGCTTGATTGGAATTAAATGCCTCTTTTCCTCCCCTCAGAATAACCGCATTTCCTGATTTCAGACAGAGCGAGGCAGCATCAATAGTAACATTAGGACGAGACTCGTAGATGATTCCAATAACCCCCAGAGGGATTCTTACCTTTCCCACTAGAAGATCATTTGGTCTTTTCCACATTTTGATAGTCTCGCCTACCGGATCAGAAAGCTGAACTACCTCACGAATCCCTTTAACCATTGCATCGATAACTTTATCACTTATCCTTAGACGATCTATCAACACGGCAGATAGTCCTTTTTTTTCTGCACTCTTTATATCCTTCTCGTTTTCTTTCTTCAAAAACTCTCTTTTGTCCGTTAACGCATCGGCTATCCCAGTCAAAACCTGATTTTTCAAAGAAGTGGACAGAGATGAGAGCTCATTTGATGCCTTTCTTGCAGCTATCGCAATACCTAAAATCTGTTTATCTATATCCATATCACTTACTTTCTAATACTTATGAGCTCTTAAAAAGTCATCAATTGGACGACTTGAGTCAAAAAGCTCCAGATGCACGGAAAAACGTGCGAATGTTTGGCCGAGTTCTGCCAGGAAATAACTAAAGATGAAGCTAAGCGTAGCAGATAGGCTTTTCATCTTTTTTCTTCGTGTTTCTTCGCTTGCCCCGTTAAAGCAACAATTATTTAACTGGGGTGCCCTTCGTGGTTGCAATTAAGCGCAACACAAGTAGATGGACTTTTCATGAAGTCGTCAAGACCACAAGATCATCGCGGTGAATGATCTCATCATAATATTTATATCCCAATATCTTTTCTATCTCCCGGCTGTGCATCCCTTTAAGCTTCATCATCTCTTCAGATCTATAATTAACCAATCCTCTGGCAAATTCCTCTCCCTTAATATCCATACATTTTACCGCATCGCCAAAGTTAAAAGACCCTTCTACCTCTAGCAAACCAGAAGATAATAAGCTTTTTCCCCTTTCTACTATAGCCTTTTTAGCGCCATCATCTACTATCAGTGTGCCCTTTGCTTTCAGGTTAAATGCAATCCAGTGCTTACGACTTGAAAGCTTCGACTTCCTGGGCAGAAATAGAGTACCAACCTCTTCTCCCCTGAAAACCTTAGTTATGATATCTTTTACCCTTCCATTCACAATAACAGTTGGAATCCCGAAGATAGAAGCTTTTCTGGCTGCGTCAACCTTGGATGCCATTCCACCGGTTCCTACCTTACTGGTACTGCCATTTGCCAATGCCTCGATATCCCTATTTATCTCTTCAACAACCTTTATTAATGTTGCATTTTTATTCTGCTGAGGGTCTTTTTCAAACAGTCCATCTCTGTCGGTTAGAATCAAAAGTAAATCCGCATCCACCAGATTGGTAACTAATGCAGAGAGAACGTCATTATCTCCAAACTTGATTTCCTCTACTACCACAGAATCATTTTCATTAATTATAGGGATGATTCCACATTGCAATAAGGCAAACAAGGTATTACGAGCATTTAAAAATCGCCTGCGGCAACTCAAATCATCACGGGTAAGCAGTACTTGAGCTGTCTTCTTTTTGTATTTATTAAAACACTCTTCATAAGTCCACATTAAACGGGCTTGACCTATGGCGGCTGAGGCCTGCTTTTGAGGAATACTTCTAGGCATATCAACACATCCCAGGTTTTTCTTCCCCGCAGCAATTGCCCCTGAAGAAACTATAAAAACCTCATAGCCTTTCTCTCTGAGCATTGAAATACTCTTGGTCAAATTTATAAATATCTCTTTTTTTAAATCATTTCCACCACCAGTAAGCACATTACTTCCTACCTTGATGACAACCCTCTTGACCTTGCTTAACAATTCTTTCCTATCTTTAAACATATTATATATATCTAGATGTTATACAGTATAGTTAAACTTATACCTTAATTATTTATCTGTGATAGCGTGCGAGCTACATGGGCAATCAACACTCTCACTCCTTCTCCGGTTGCAGCAGAAAGAGGATAAATCTTTAACTTTAGATTTTTAAAATATTTTCTTATCTCTGGATAATTATCCCGAGCATCGGGTAAATCCATCTTATTGACTGCAATAACCTGGAGTTTTTCAGCTAAGGAAGGACTATACAACGTAAGCTCATTATTTATGGTCTTAAAGGCTTCAAAGGGATTAAGAGAGGTAAGATTAGATGCATCAATCAAATGAATCAAAACACGGGTGCGCTCAATATGCCGTAGAAACGTAGTGCCCAAACCACTTCCCTGGTGGGCACCTTCTATCAAACCAGGGATATCAGCAACGACGAAGGTTTTATCTTCCTTATATCTTACCACTCCCAAACAGGGCCTAAGGGTAGTAAAGGGATACTCAGCAATCTTAGGTTTGGCAGCAGATATGCTGGATAATAAAGTTGACTTACCGCTATTGGGTAAACCAATAATCCCCACGTCCGCAAGCAACTTTAGCTCCAGTCTAATCCATCGTTCTTCTCCTCTTTGTCCACTCTGGGCATGGCGCGGGGCCTGGCGAGTAGAGCTCACAAATCTGGCATTCCCTCTTCCACCCAAACCTCCCCGAGCGACAATTAACTGCTCCCCTGGAGAACTAAGATCTTTCAATATTTCCTCAGTTGTTTCATCCCAGACTAACGTCCCCAAGGGAACCGGCACAAGAAGGTCTTTTCCATTCTTCCCGTGCTGATCCTTACCTTTTCCATGAACTCCTGATTTAGCCTTATAATGTCTTTTATAACGAAAGTCAATTAAGGATTCTAATGCCTCGTCAGCAACCAGAATAATATCTCCGCCTTTACCGCCATCTCCTCCATCAGGACCGCCCCGGGGAACAAATTTCTCACGTCTGAAACTTACACACCCCCTTCCACCACTACCAGCAATTATATTGACTCTGGCTTCATCAATGAATCGCATCAATAATAAATCAGGACGCAGATTTCCGCAGATAAACGCAGAAAAACCAATCAAACTTCATTAAGTTCATGAGTTTGCAAGCCCAACCAAATACGACTCGCAACACAGAAACCGAAGATAGTAATTTCATATTTAAAATCTTGATGATCTGTGATAGTGTCCCAAAAAAGATATTTTCAATTCTTTTGTTAGGCAGCGTAAACGCTTACCCTCTTTTTCTCCTTGCCCCATCTCTCAAACTTTACGATTCCATTTATCTTGGCAAAGATGGTATAGTCTTTTCCTAAACCCACATTGTTACCGGGATGTATCTTGGTACCAACCTGCCTGACAATAATGCTTCCTGCCCTGACAACTTGTCCGCTAAACCGTTTTACCCCCAGTCTCTTACCGGCACTGTCTCTGCCATTGCCTGAACTTCCTCCCGATTTTTTATGCGCCACGTAAAAACACCTCCTTACATCCTATTGAGCAGAATATTTTTTTAAGTATTTAAAAAAATCGCTTTTGGTACTGAGCATCAACCAGGTTTCTTTATCTAAAGAGTTCTTATAAATCTCCATGGTGTTAATAAAAGAATAAAATTCAGGGTCTTTGTTATATGCCTCTGCATAAATCTTTGTTGACTCTGCATCGGCTTTTCCCTTAATTTCCTGTGCCTTCCGGTAAGCCACCGAGGTTATTTTCTTGAGCTCTTTCGCTTTATCACCAGCAATCTTTGAGCTCTCCCCCCTCCCCTCAGATCTGAACTTCTCAGCAATCTGTTTCCGCTCCGCTATCATTCTGTTATAGACTGCCTTTTGAACCT
>JAZFSJ010000422.1:0-5255 GCA_036446115.1 Thermodesulfobacteriota bacterium
GATAAAGGTGCTGACTGCATTTCTTGCCACGCTGACTGTGTCGGAGGTTCGTTTCCACCCCCCCCCACTCCTCACCCTGACAGTTGTACGGGATGCCATGAAGTGGATGATATACATTACCAAATAGGTCACGGTAGTTTTGGCAAGGAATTATATACATTGAGAATAGATAGTCTTGGGAATGTTTTGTCCCCGCCTGAAAGGTTGTACGATACTCCATCAAGTGTCGGCCATCCGATCATAACTTTCAATTCTGTAAGAAGACACTATCTGATAGGTAACGCAGACAAATTTCACACCGATCACTATGATAACGTTGGTTTTATTGTGGATGAAGACGCTACTATACTTAAAGGGCCATTCTTTTTTGGCGAGGGATCTGATGGATCGTGGTCCCATTTTTTGTATTATGCTGCCTATAATCCGATTGATGATACCTATTTCATCCCCTGGGAAGACTTCAGGCATGCACCTGGTGCGTGGTATGCGGGGCCAAACGATATTTACGGTGCGCTCTTGGACGGCGAGGGGAATACACTTGCCGATATTCCCGTAATTGAAGATGCTGCAGAGGGTGAGTATGAGCAGTGGTATCCTTGCGTTGCCTACAATCCTGACCGGAATGAATTTATTGCCGTCTGGTTTGATGAGAGACCCATAGTAGTAGATGGGGGTATAGTAGGAAGACTCTTTAACTCAGATGGGACTCCTAAAGGGGAGTCTTTCGTTGTTGCTGATGCACCCGGGAGTCAAGGAGATATGTCAATAGTATATGCCGAAAATCACAAGAAGTATTTTATCGCATGGCAAGATACCAGACACTATATTCCTGCTCCAGATGCTAATCCTAATTATCAAGAAAACGATATTTACGCCAGATGGCTGGATGAAGAAGGTAGCCAGGTAGGGGATGAATTTCCCATTTACATTGGAGAGGGCGACCAATCGATGCCTCAAATTGTATACAGTCCTGTCTCGGACAGGTTTCTCATTGTATGGTGGAACCTGAACGCTCCAGACGATTATGAACCCCTGCCGGGCGAATTTGGCGGGGAGTTTGGCGAATTAGCCAGTGTACCTATGGGCATGCTTCTTGCGGGGAACATCGGGGGCGCGATTTATGGAGCACCTGGACCCTGTGCAGCAAAGGAGATCTACGGTGAGCATTCAGGCACAGTAGAGCTTTTGAGAAATGTTCGTGATAACCTATTGAGCAAATCTCCAGAGGGTCAAGAAATTATAAGACTATACTACCAATGGAGTCCTGCGATAGTTAAGGCAATGGGGGAAGATGAAGAAATTAAGGAACACGTAAAGGAATTGATTGGTGGGATTTTAATGTTGGTTGGGAAAGAGGGACAATAGAGAAGGTGAATGGTTTTCTTCACCTTTGCGAGGTTTTAGAGTCAGTTGATTTATATTTAAAAAACCTATAATCAAGAAGAGAGGACAGTGTGATGAGAAAAAGATGTTTTATGATGGTAGCTATAACCTTACTCGTGCTCCTTGTGCCGGTGCTCGCACAGGCTCACCTCAGGATTTTTGAAGGAGAATGTTTTCGAAAGTGTGGGAAACCATCCGATTGGGATAGGTTTAGTGGTAATTATCTACCTCCTGAGTTTCTCGGAGGGGAGGATTATTCATTTGAGTATCCTTTCATTATACCAAGCGGTCAATGGAATTTTGGATGGTCCACCCATCATTACTTGCATAGGAATGATATAGATGTCATAAAATATGAGCTGCAGGAAGGTGAAGAGTTCTGCCTCTTTGTGTACACGCTGGTTCCCGCATGTCTTAAGTATAAAAATTACTACCCTGTTGTGGGTATCCTTGGGCCTGGTGTACCGAAGGTAGATGAATTTCCGGCTCAATTTGAAAAACCTGAAGATTGCCAAGATTGTGGTTTTATGAGAACACACCCCACAATAGGAAAAAGGGGTGAACGGTTTACTGTATGTGGACCCCCAGGTGCCTTCCCTGCTGATACCGGCTATTGGTGGATGCTCAATTATGAGACGGATGCAATTGATGGACTTAACTTGCAAGGGCCTGGAAACTACTATCTTGTGACGTACCATCCGGAGGGGAAGCCTGGCGATGTCGCATTACTGGCCGGCACGTGGGAGTGTGAACCTCCCGAGCAGGAATTAATACAGCAATGGATGAGATACTTTACTGATGACCATAAGTGGGTACATGGTATATGTGAAATACGAGGAGAGTGTCTTCCCTGGAATGAGATACCTGAGGAGGCTTCACTTCCAATTCCTTCTGGATGTGGTTTTGTGGCATGTCCGTATGAGTACTGAGGGTTTTTTCGCGTTGTGATAGGTGAAGGTGCCAGAATAGCCAGGCGACCTCGTCTGTTTTTATTTTGTGGTGCGATGTTCCAAAAAGGTGTAAACATATATTCTCTCCATGTGTGGTCTCACTTCATCTTTAAAAACTGTGCGTTATACTGACCAACTGGTGAAAAGCCCATATGGCTGATGTGAGTAGATTACACCTATAGAACGTACCTGCCTGAAGACTACTTTCACCTTTTGCACCCATAAACTCTTTGTGGGATTCTGATAAAGTGACATTTTACTATTTGAGGAAGAAAGGAAGGAGAACTATGTCCAAGAAAAGAATCACACAAATACTTTTGATACTGTCTCTGTTGGTTCCTTCTTCTTCGTGTGAGCTTTCAACTCCCAAGAAAATCGGTATCCTGTTTGGTAGTGCTGGCATGTCGGCATCGTACTCTCCCTGGACAATCAACTTTTTTGCATTCTTGTTTGACGTTTTTCCTCCCGGGTTCCTCGCAGGGGGACCTCAAGAGGGGAGTACCTGCTATACTTTAATTCACTATGCAAACGAAGCAGAAGCTACCGTTTGTGGTGTGGAACAAGGAACCCCTATAGATATTTTTTGTACTCCCTATACAGGATCATATCAGATACATTCCATACTTGATCACCTTGAAGATGAAACATTCTCTGCAGACTGCTATGAAAAAATTTTTCTAGCTCACTTGATTTCTCAAAGTGATGCAACAACAGATCCTTTTACAGGTGAGGAAATTCTGGGTCCTCATGTAGATGATCCTGATGGAAGCGGCATTGGAATAGCAGATTTTCTTGAAATGACCTCTTTTGAGATGATGGATACATATTCCCGTATACCCGACCAAAGCTTTCCTTTCAGGGAACAAGTCTTAAAGTGGTGGTATGGAAACGATGCACCGGGATATCCTCCTGGCGACCCAGAACCTGCGAATATAAAAGATAGACTTGAAGAACTGCTGCCTGAACATAACTTCGTTTTTCGTCACGGGTGGGACGCCTATGCAGAAAACATTGATATGTATGGTAACCCAAGACAGTGGCCAGATAGTTTTGAGACAGCAATTGATGAACTTATCAATGAGGAAGAAGTAGATACCATTATCGTTGCCTGCCCCAATGTTTTTAACTTTAATTTAAAGCAGTACGGACACGCATGGTATAATAGTAATGGCCAAGGGGTGAGCGCCATAGCGGATAAAACATACAAAGAATGTGTTGAGGATACTTCTGATGGGATAGGGCCCGCTACAGAAGAAGAGGTACACACCTTCCTTACAAACAAGCCATGGGAAAAGCACTGGAAGCACCCCTTTCCCTTGATCAAGCACCTGGCTGAGACCCACAATCCAGAAATAGACATACGGTTTGCCTCAGGATATAGCAAATTTGAAGATTATGAATGGGCAATGCTTGAGACGCTTCACTACGCGGTTAATAAGTATTCGATTCCCGAGAATAGTTCTTTGAAAGTAATACTTTTGGAGCACGGGTTATATGATGCTTACATGGGTGCTGTGGCATGTGACTGCTACTACCAAAAGAAAGATGAACTCGCAAACAGACTTATTGAAAGAATCAAAAATAATTTTCCCAGGTCGGGCCCGTTTGATGTTGTTTCTTCACTGATGAGATATGGAGAAGGACCGGAATATGACCCCCCGAGCCAAAATGAACCCTTCGGGCAGATTATGAGTGTAGGAGAAGTTATTGAATCATCAATTAATGGCACGTATGTTAATGCCCTGGGAGAAATAGTGGATAACGGGATTAATAATTTTGAAACCATCATAGTGCTAAACTCATTCTTTCACTTTGAAGACCAGGATGTTCTTTATGCCACCAGATCTGTGTTGGGAAATCATATATTCTCCACTATAACGGGAAGCTATCAACGCGATCAAGCAGACGCAGACGGTACTGACTATCAAGCTGAGGATATCGATGAAGATTACTTTTCGGTAAAAAGTTTCGACGGTACAGGATGGCCCGGCACACCAGGCTGTATTCAGGATCCGGGAAATTGCGGCGATAACAATCCGATATATAAAGGCAGCGTGGAAAAGCCAACAAAGATTATCATATGCGGTACTTTTCTTGGAAATGTACAGCAGATAGGGAGAAATAACTTTACAGAAGCACAAGTAAAAACCATAATTGAAGCGATAGAGTAATCAGGAAAGTAATACTATGTAAGCTATCTTAAAATTTGTCTAAAGGGTGCAGATAAGAGATGCAAGAATGGCAGGGGGTAAATTGGCTTTATCTTTTTCTTTGATATGTCTATATATTGTATGTCAGTAATTGTACTTAAAAATTTATATTACAGCTATGCTTGTTGACTCTATGAAGGCCGAAATATTTAACACTACGTAGAGTAGTTCAAAATAAAATATATATGAAAGTGCCTTTAACTGATTAGCAAGAAACCTACACTATTTTACTCCTCATAGGAACTTAACAATATTGGGGTCTGAGCCCTCCATGAGACTTAGCAATAAGTCATACCAGAAGTTTTTTATCCCTATTTTTCCATAAACATTCACATCATTATCTCTTTATGTATCAGATATTGTGTGATATAAACTAAGTCGAAATAGCCCTTTATATTTTTCAGTAGCGGAGCATTAATTATGAGACTGACAAAAATGAGTAGATGTGGTACTCGTGCAATTTTTGATATTGCCTACCATTCTGTGGGGATACCTGTTTCGGCAAAAGTTATTTCTCACAGGCAAGAAATTCCCTTGAAATTCCTTGGGCAAATATTAAATAAATTGAGACAAGCTAATATTGTGAAAAGCAAGCAAGGCCCAAGAGGTGGATATATCTTAGCAAGGGAGCCTAACAGAATCATGGTGAGGGATATAATCAAGGCAATGAAAGAGCCCACTGATATAGTTTTTTGTGTTGATAATCCAACAA
>JAZFSJ010000423.1:0-3155 GCA_036446115.1 Thermodesulfobacteriota bacterium
TACCTGTGTAAAAGTAAATTGCGAAAAGCTTAACAAGTCTATAAACGCAACAGGCAAAACTCAACAACTAAATCAATTAAAAAATGCCCTGGATAAAATCCATAGGGAAGTGTCATCTCTCATCAAGGGCAACAATCTTCTTTCAAGCCAGCATAGTCAAGTAAACTACCACCCGTGAAACGGGTGGCTTTGTTTTTACGGCCAAAGGCCGTGAAACAAAGGAAGCACGAAGGTGCTAATGTTTCCTTTTGCGACCCCGTGCAAAGCACGGGGTTTTCAAAGCAAACAATAAATCACAAGGTACAAAAGACCCACAAAAACTTATAACTTTTTAGAGGGTGGTTTTTATGTTTGAAACAGTATGCAAAACAATTTTCATTCTACTCTTTCTCACTGCCGGTCTCACTAATGTTTCATGTAGTGCTGAAAAAAAAGGAGGAAAAGAAATGACTCTAAAGCCAGGGCTCTATGCCATCTTTCACACCAGCAAGGGAACCATTACCTGCAGCCTTTTCAAAAAAGAAGCGCCTAAAACAGTAGCCAATTTTGTCGGTCTGGCAGATGGAACCAAAGAGTGGACAGATCCCAAAACGGGCAAAAAGGTAAAGAAGAGATTTTATGACGGGCTCATCTTCCATCGGGTTATCCCCAACTTTATGATACAGGGAGGCGATCCGGAGGGGACCGGCCGGGGAGGTCCCGGTTACAAGTTCGAGGACGAGTTTAATCCTAGTTTGAAATTTGACAAGCCCGGAAAACTGGCCATGGCCAATTCCGGCCCTCACACTAATGGAAGTCAGTTTTTCATAACCCATGTACCAACGCCCTGGTTGGACAACAAACACACCATTTTCGGTCAGGTGGTAGAGGGACAGGATATTGTAGATAACATAGAAAAAGATGTAGTTCTTGAAAAGCTGGAAATCAAAAGAGTAAAATAACCAGACCGGTCAGCGCCTTTTAATGAGTACAATTGGCAGTGCGACAATCCCGTAGAGCATTGCGAGGCTGGCAATCCCCATCATTATCCACTTTGTCGTAGTTGCTGTAGCCATGATGTAGACGATTCCGTCGAAGCGGCCAGGGTAGGCTACCTTCCTAATTTTTGATAATCCTCTTTTAATGAAAACCTAAAAAACAACTGCCAGTTTAAGTTCTAGATTTTTTTCAATTTGCCCCTTCCAGGTTAAGACTCTTCATAGGGAGCATTAATAGGGCACACCTTAACACAAATTTCACACTCTGAGCAGGTCTCATTGTTCACTACCGCCTTATCATCTATCATGCTGATAGCTATCACCGGGCAGAGATCTATGCAACCTCCACATCCTGTACACACCTCACCGTTAATCTTTAT
Source organism: Thermodesulfobacteriota bacterium (assembly GCA_036446115.1). Lineage (GTDB taxonomy): Bacteria > Desulfobacterota > WTBG01 > WTBG01 > WTBG01 > JAZFSJ01. Next base: position 1,358 of record JAZFSJ010000423.1, read on the forward strand.
CACAATACACCTCCCACGTATAACAAGTATCACAATTAAGATTTTATTCTATTTGCTTGCAGCAGTTAGTTTTCCTTGCCTTCATCTTTTAAACTGTCGAGCTGAAGACTTGCGCTTACCTCAGATTCCTTGAAATAGCAGTCCATCTTATCAGCGATATCCGGTTTTTCCTTCCTGATAGTCTCTATGTTTGCATACATAGCTTTGGTGATTCTCTCATAATCGTTAAACTCATTAACATAACCTTCATGTTTTTCATTTTCAGTGAGACTGAAAATATAGTCCAACTCACTGTCACTGAAGTTGGCAATACCATATGCCTGGGTGGATTTTTCAATCTCCCCCGGCTGATTATATCCAAAGGTATCTTTCCAAAGCTTAACGTACCCTGAGAAATCTTTTCCCTCTTTTATCTTTCCCACCACCGCCTTTGCGGCACCTCTCCCGTAGATTAAAGCCCCCTGAACATAGGTCTCAATAAAGGCAGCGGCGTCTCCGGCCACCAGCGTCCTCCCCTTAGCCGGAGTGGCAATGGGAGTGCGGAAATTGAGGACAGCACAGTTCCTGTAAACAAGCTTAGCCTGCTTGAACCACTTGGAAAAGTAACCCTCCCCGGTAAAGTACCGCATCTTCTCCAAAAGTGTGGTCACGTCACCCTCCGGACTGCCTATGGTAATTTCAAAAACATCCTTATTCCCTTCCCCAAGACCAGGTTTAGGAAGCATGTAAATGTTTCCTGCACCACCGTTAATATGCCCAGCCCCCACGAAGTTTATAAAGGAAGGCGGGTAAGGACATGCTACCTCCTGGAAAAAGCACGAGATCACCTGAAACCTGCCAAATAATGTCCTCTCCTTGTCGAAGCCAAGTTTAGCCCCCATAGGGGAATTCACTCCATCTGCAAGGATCAAGTATCCGCCCTGCTCTTCCCTCTCCCCATCAGCATCTCTTAGCTTAACCGTTACCCCTTCCTCTTCGTCACTCACATCCAGGCAAAGTGTGCCGGAAGCTACCCTTACCCCCAGCGACTCCACCTGCTTGAGCAGGCCGTTTAAAAGGTCTTCCTTGTCAAATGCTATCGAGACGGCGTCATTCTCATTTCCAAAAACAATCTTCTTTCCCCCGGGTGACAACCTCATGTACTGTTTGAGCGGAATTTTCTTGCCGGTATATGCTATGGAAAAGTCATTGCGGCGGAATACCACCCTGTCCTCCTCCACCGAGATACTCTCGCCATGGGTCATGGGTTCGGTTATCCACATTGAACAGCATGATCTGGTTACCTTACCCACATTTGCTTTTCTTTCGACCAAAAGTACCCGTAACCCTTCTTCTGCGGCAACTACTGAAGCCATAAGCCCTGCCGGGCCTGCACCAACAACAATAAGGTCATATTTTTCAGCCATCTTTTTAACCTCTCCCTAAATCAGTCTTAATTCTAAGACGCAAGGATCTTTCCTATGGTAAACGCTGCCTCCAAATCATTCTTCTTTTCCTTGACGTCACCTTTGCCTGTATTCCCTATACTAATCACTTCTCCTATCCGCAACAAATTGTAATCTATAAAATTTCTCTCCAAAAGCTCAAAGACAAGAAAGGAAGAGATGATAGGATCACCCTGGCTTATAACCATGGCTGCTTTTTTGCCTTCCAGCCTCGAATTAAATCCCCCTCCAACAATATTCCCTTCACTATCCCGTTCCACTTTCACCTCCAGAAGCGGAAGCATCCTGGTTAAGAAATTGAGCATGGGTGCTGTTACCGACCTCACATGATTGGGAGTGGCAAAAATAAATCC
>JAZFSJ010000424.1:0-3833 GCA_036446115.1 Thermodesulfobacteriota bacterium
AATTTTTATACCTACCTTTAACATCCTCTCCGTTTCTACAAAAATGCCACCCTTACTGATGTTATCGGCCCTGCCCAAATGCCAGTTAAACTGGTCCATACTGAATCGCACATCATGATTGAAGAGGATGCGTAAATTTTTTCTTTGGTTATCCGATACCAATTCGTCCATAAAAATATCCTATTTAGCACATTTTGAATATAATTAATTAAGCCCTGTTTATAAATACAACAAAATATTTATGTTTATTCATTGCTCCGCTCACGTACCATCCTTATGAAAGAGCAATATATATGCCAATTCAGAGTAAAGTCACCTACCGGGCAGATCCTGTTTGAAAGTGTGGATGGTTCTTAAATACCACCAAAACTTATTGTTTTTCTTACACTTTCCAACAACCAATTTATTCATTACATTCGTATAGGAAGTGGATTTTATATAGGAAAGTTAACAGCAGATAGCGGAAGGGTACTTTATGTTTTGGGTTTTATACTATCATTTGGGTTGATGAAGGTTTATTTTTATGTTAATGATTTAAATAGTAACTCACCATTTAAATGATACGCAACTTCAACTTAAGCGAGGTGTTTTGTGTCAAAGCTAAATACTATCTTACATAAATGGACGAGGAGGGATTTTTTGAAGACCTCGGCCCGGGCGGGAATCTTCCTCACCGTGGGTTATCCCCTGATTTCTTTGCCGGGCGATGCGTGGGGATCTGCCGAAAGCAACCCAGCTGACTTGGCAGTGGTAAGCGGGGATACGGAAAAGGCAGTTTTAAAGGCCATCGATCTGTTGGGTGGTATAAAGCGATTTGTAAAAAAAGGACAGCGGGTCATGATCAAGCCCAATATGTCCTTTGCCAAAACACCTGCTGAGGCCGCTAATACCAGCCCCCGTGCGGTAGCCACCATAGCCAGGGCCTGCATGGAGGCCGGCGCCAGGAATGTCCTTATTGTGGACCATACCCTGCATAAGGCAAAACTCTGTCTCGAGCGCTCTGGCATTGAAAAGGCCTGCAAGTCTATTAAGGGAACCCATGTGCTCGCTTTAAATGACGAGATGTTTTATCAGTCAGTGAGTGTACCCCAGGGCAAGGTGATTAAAAACCTCAAAATCATGAAGGAGGTTATGAAATGCGACGTCCTGATTAACCTGCCGACCGCTAAATCGCACAGCTCAACAGGGGTGAGCTTGGGGATGAAGGGGCTGATGGGTGTAATCTGGGATCGGAAATACTTTCATGCTAAAGTGGATATTCATCAGGCTATTGCCGATCTTAGCTCAATCGTGAAACCCGCCCTGACTATTATTGATGCATCCAGTGCACTTATTACCGGAGGGCCTTCCGGACCCGGGAAAATTGAAAAGTTAAATACCATCATCGCGGGAGTAGATCCGGTGGCGGTTGATAGCTACGGAGTTACTATCGCAAATTGGTATGACAAGAAATTCGAGGTGGTAAATGTAAAACACATTATGGCCGCCCATCAAATGGGTCTTGGAAATAGCAATCTCAATCAGCTGCGGATCAAGAAGGAGACCGTGTGAGAAGAATCATCCAGCTTTTTTCCCTCTTTTTCTTCACCTACCTTTTCTTTCGTGCCGGCTATCCCCTCACCTCTTGGATACCGGTTGACTTTTTTTTAAGAGCAGACCCCCTTCTAGCCCTCACCACCACTTTATCCTCACAGGAGATTAATGCAAAAGTGCTACCGGCATTGATATTGATTGGTCTCACCCTGCTGTTCGGCAGGTTTTTTTGTGGTTACCTCTGCCCTCTGGGAACCTTGTTGGATTTATTCGACAAGCTCCTGGGCACTAAGAGGCCACACTTTGTAGAAAGGTTACGTGTAGTAAAGTTTTATCTGCTTATCATAGTAGTTATCGCCTCTCTTACCGGTGCCAACCTAATCTACTTATTTGACCCTTTGGTTATTCTCACCAGGACCTATACTATTTTATTTTACCCTTTATTCATTTTGCTCACTAACCTTTCACTGGACTTAATGCGTCCCCTCGCCGATCATCAGGGTTGGATCAAACTTGCCTACCTCCACTATTCCCATTCTTTCTTCTATATGAGTGTTATCACCGCATTAATTTTCTTGGGTATAGCGACACTCAATCTTATTACCCCAAGGTTCTGGTGCAGATACCTCTGCCCCCTTGGGGCGCTACTCAGTTTATTTTCACGCTTTGGTATTTTTAAGAGGGTAGTTGATAATCGCTGCAGTGACTGCCAAAAGTGCAAAGAGATGTGTCCCATGGAGGCCATTGGGGATGATCCTAGAAAGGTAAAAACACGCGAATGTCTGCAGTGCAGAACCTGCAGACTTATCTGCCCCAAGGAGGCAATATCTTTTAAAGCAGCCTTTTCTCCTTTTCGTGACGATATTCGAACAGCGACAGGTATAACCCGCCGGGGATTCCTCTATTCCCTTTCAGGGGGACTGGCGTCAAGTTTCCTTCTCTTTAACAGTCCCTTAAAAAGGAAGAGAAATGACACCCTCATTCGCCCACCCGGCGCTATCCCAGAAGAAGAGTTTCTCAATTCCTGCGTGCGCTGTTCAGAATGTATGAAGGTCTGTATCACTAACACGCTTCAGCCAAGTCTTTTAGAGGGTGGCCTTGAAGGACTATGGACACCCAGGTTGGACTTAAGGTTTGCGGCCTGTGAGCAAACCTGCAATCTCTGTGGAAAAGTCTGCCCCACTCAGGCCATCCGTGATCTTGACCTCGAGGAAAAGAAGCACGCTAAGATAGGAACTGCCATGATCCTCAAAGAAAAGTGTCTGGTTTGGGAACAGGATAAGGTATGTCTAATCTGTGATGAGCAGTGCCCGTACAATGCCATTGTTTTCGAGACAGTAGAGGGCTTTAGAAGACCTTTTGTAATAGAAAGCAAGTGTAATGGATGCGGATTCTGCGAGCATAAATGCCCGGTGGAAGGAGGCTCAGCAATAGTGGTGACACCACTGGGAGAACTAAGATTAAAAGACGGGTCTTATATAGAAGAAGCAAAAATACTTGAGCTTGACCTCAAAGAAGAAGAGGGATATGACAATTTCCTCTTGGAAGACGAAAAGACAAACCAGTAAGAAAAGAGGTAAATTTATTCCTTTCCTTCCATAGCTAAAGAGAGACCTTTTACAGGCTCATCCCTTCCCACAAACTCTACATTCCTCTCCCCAATGAACACTTCGGGGTGAATAATATAGTCTCCATTGACTGCCTGGCAACCAACTGTAGTGGCTGCATCCTGAGCAAATCCCAGACTAAAAAGATTTATGCTCGCAGCCACCACACTCCCATTTATGGCATAAATCATCTTTGATACAAAATAGGGCACACTCAAAAAAGTACATGGAACCACAATCGCACCCTTTGCTGGCAGTGACCACTCCTCAAAGGTCTTTGCCCCACCTTGCATAGGTAAAGAGGTAATAAGAACAGTTGCTAAAAAGATGTACAAAAAGGCCCTTTTCCATTCCATAATCTACTCCTTTCTAAAGATTTGCCAATTCACTCCATTTCACACAACACTCTTTAGAGACAGTGCGGTGAGTTGATCAGGGGTTAAAAACCAGCGCAGATCCCCATTATGTGCCTTAAGTTCCTCCACATCAATTCTCACCACACCACCCATCTCAAAATGAAAAGAGACGGGAGATTGATCACTCATCAGTGTGGAGGCAATCTCTCCCAGGGAGGGTAAATGACCAGCAATAAAAATTCGGTTCTTATTACCATAAGCTGCAAGGTATGACAAGGCATCATTTGCGGGAACTGTGGGTTCTAAAGTTTCCGTGACTTTGATATCACCGTGTGGG
>JAZFSJ010000425.1:0-5515 GCA_036446115.1 Thermodesulfobacteriota bacterium
GCAGTATAAATTTGACTTATATGGTCAATTATGATAATTTCCTATGGTACATGGTACTGTTATTTTGCTTTAATCATTTTCGTTGTTAGAATAGGGGAAAAACGGTTTCTTTAAGACACTTCCTAATTCCCGCAGTGAAAGATTACGAGTAAATAGCATCAAATTAATCTTAAAGGAAAGGAGGTGTTTTAGGATGGTTAAAGGAACCGTGAAATGGTTTAATGAGAAGAAAGGTTTTGGTTTTTTGGCCCGAGAGGATGGAGACGATGTATTCGTACATTACACAGCCATCGAGAGTGCTGGATTCAAGAGTCTGCAAGAAGGACAGGAAGTGGAATTCGAGGTTCAAGATGGACCTAAAGGTCCTCAAGCGGTTAACGTTAAAGCAGTGTGACCAATAAATGGCAGCCAATTAATGGCTGCCATTTATTGTTTTTACCGGCAGGTGCCAATTTAGGATTAATTAAATCTCAGTTATTATACATCCCCAACAGTAATGGTAATAGTGGCTGTTCCTACTACTTCTTGGGAATTTGTAGCTGTTAGAGTTATTTCATGTTCTCCCTTTGAAAGATTATTCAAGTAAAAGATAAGTCCTGTTCCTATTTCCTCATCTATACTTGATGTCCAGACGAGGGAATCCTCGAGTATTTCTCCTTCCGTGAGATCTATTGCAATACCGGTAAATATTATTATCTCTCCATCCTCAAAATGATCACCATTAGAAGGAGTGATGATGGTGACAACCGGTACACATCCAACGAGGGTCAAAATTAGCGCCAATAACAATGCATACTTTAGATTTCCCAGTTTTTTCATAGCAACCTCCCTTTTATTTAAAAAGTTTTTATTCTCTTCTCAAACATCTCAACAGAAATGTTTTGTTCTCTTATCGGCAAAAAGATCAAAATTATTAGACTTAAATACTCTCTTTTTTATGTGGTCATTCTTTGCCCGTGGGACTTTTTATGCGGTCTAAATAAAATCAACGATTCAGTATAAGAGATAGAGAAACAAAAAACCCCCAGCATCTTTACCCCGCTAGAAACAGGAAACGCTTCAGATTGTTTTTATCTGAAGCATTTCTGTACACCCTTGATCTTCTTAAAACAAACTTCCTATATTCTACTCTAATAAAAGTTCTTCATTTCTCACGGGGGCTGCTGGAGGGCCTAATGTAGTCTTTTGGTGGGCCGTGAAGGAGTCGAACCTTCGACCTACTGATTAAGAGTAGGTTGCATACCACTAACAAGAGATACCAAGAGACATTAAAGGTAAGAAAAATAAGTGTTTTTGAGGTTATGGCAAGCAGTGTAGACTCTCAGGCTGTTGATGCAGATCACAAGATATGGGCGATTAGTCATGTGGATAACAAATCTAGAAATTGAATATTTATACCTCCTATGGTAAGATACGAAATATATAAGCGACAAACCATGAACATCGGAGGTATAAATGAGTGGTAAGATAATAACTAGAAGGGAGTTCCTGAAAATGATGGGGGCTTCATCACTACTCATGTCACTGCCCATGAGTGCGGGATGCCCTCTGCAACAAGCAGTCAGGGTTTCCCTGGTAAAAGATTCCGACGATGCTTATGCCATCAGACGGGCTATCGAACTGGCGGGAGATCTCGACTTCCTAGCCTCTGGCGACAGTCTATTATTAAAAGTTGCTCTCAATTTCTCGGACCCTTTTCCAGCCACTACCAGCCCTCTCATGGTATCCGAATTGATTACCCTTCTTAAAGACCGGGGAGCAGGGGACGTTTTTGTGGGTGATCGCTCACCATCGTGGATGGACACCATGAATTGTATGGAGGAGACAGGCATTTACCAAGCTGCACTCGATGCCGGAGCGGAAGTGGTGGTATTTGAAGAAGAGGACATGGTACATGTAGAGCCCGAGCTAGCTATCCATTGGCCGGAAGGATTTTCCATACCCAACCTCTTCAACGAAGTGGATCATATCATTTCACTGCCAACCTTAAGGGCCCACCGTTTGGCCGGTTTTACCATGGGAGTGAAGAATTTCGTTGGCGCAATGCCCCAGGATGACCGATTCTTTATGCATGGGCCTTCACTCTTGGCCGGGGAAAATTTCATGGAGATGATTGCAGAAATTCCCCTGTGTACGGATAAAATTCACCTTTCGGTTCTCGACGCGCGAGAGGGTTGGTCTATAGTTGGACTGGAAGAAGAGTACGGAACCTTAATTACTCCCGGGATCGTCATAGCCAGCAAAAGTCTTGTGGGAGCGGATGCCGTTGGCCTTGCGCTTTTAAAGAGTGTTGGCACTACTTCAGATTTGATGGAGACACGCGTGTGGGACAATCCCGTAATTAAAAGAGCTGTTGAAGTTTACTGCCCGAACTTATCTTGTGAGACAATGGCACTTCAATCAGAAGGAGTAGAGAATATTGACGAAATAAAAAAACAGCTACTCTAATGGTTCTAAGAAGCCTCCAATGCAGAATACCAACCAGAAAGGGGAAAATAATGATAAAAAAAATACTTCATTTAATCTCCTTACTTTTATTCCTTGCAGGGTGTAAACCTGCTGTATCAATCCTATCTCCCATAGCTGGCACCACATTCGATTTGGAGGCAACGGTTCCCTTTATTGGTTCTGCAGTAGACTTACAAGACGGCTCCCTGGCGGATGATTCCCTAGTATGGAAATCAAATATAGATGGAGAAATTGAAACTGGTAATACTTTCTCAAAAGATGATCTTTCAGAAGGGACACACACCATAACATTAGCTGCAACGAACTCGCAGGGTGAGACGGGTACAGATGCTATTACCATAACGATTGGGGAATCAGCCAATATGGTACTTATTCCTGCCGGTGAATTTGAGATGGGGTGTCAGGATGACGAGTGTAAAGATGATGAGCTTCCTGTCCACGCAGTGTACCTGGATGCCCTCTACATTGATAAATACGAGGTGACCAACCGTCAGTATGCCTCCTTTCTCAATACTTACGGGAATAATTGCGATGAGTATAGCTGCTACGGCGAGGAAGTCCCCTACGGCAAGATTGAACAGGCAAGCGGAATCTGGACCGTGGAATCAGGGTATGAAGACCATCCGGCAAACTATGTAACCTGGCACGGTGCCAGTGAGTACTGTACGTCCCTGGGAAAACGGCTTCCTACTGAAGCGGAGTGTGAGAAGACTTCACGTGGGGGCCTCGAGGGGAAGAAGTATCCCTGGGGAGATACGGAACCAGACTGCACCTATGCCAATGCTTATGGTTGTCTTGATGACACCACTCCAGTTGGGAGTTACTCCCCCAATGACTACGGACTATACGATATGGCGGGAAATGTGTGGGAATGGGCAAGTGACTGGTACGATTTCTATTACTACGAGTATAGCCCTTACAGTAACCCTACGGGACCCGACAGTGGATCATTGTTTTATAAGGTGCTGCGCGGCGGAGGTTGGAATAGCAACTCAGCCCACTTGCGAAGTGCCCAACGCGACCACTACTATCCGGGATACCACTACTGGGCAGGGATCGGTTTTCGCTGTGTTAAAGATACTCAATAGATATATAAACTATAGCCCCTCAGCAGCAATACTGGGGGGTTTTTGCTTCATAAAAAGTTTATGTTTGGGTTCAGAAATACAGGGCGAGAAGTATGTCTCGCAAGTATCAGGGGCTATTTCAGATATTTTATACCGTTTAGATTAGCTCTAACGATAGGGTTTAAGTAATTTTAGTAATTTTGGATTGACACTACCTCCAAACTCTATTGCCTTATTACAATGGGCTATTGCCAATCTATAATTTCCATTTAAGTAATAAGTGGCTGATAAATTTTGATGTGCATATGAAAGAGTGGGGTTTATAGCCAGGGCCTTTTTGTACGCGGCGATGGCCTCATCTAGCCTACCTTTTTTAGTATAAAATGCTCCAAGATTGCTATGTATTCCTGCATGCCTTGGATTTATAGCCAGGGCTTTTTTATACTCTGAGATGGCTTCATTAATCCTTCCTGCTTTCTCATAGATCATCCCGAGGTTATTGTGGCCCTCGGCATCGTTTGAATTTATAGCCAGTACCTTTTGGTATTCAGAGATTGATTCTTGTAGCTTGCCATTTGCAAGATAAATATCTCCAAGCTTATAGTGGTCTACCCACTAAAAATCCACACTACTACCATATCAAACCTACGTAAAAATTTGTCTGAATGCGACTTTGACTTGTGGCAAGTAGTATAAACTTTTTTGCTTATTGTACCCACCACAAGATGTTGATTCCATCTCCTTAGTAGAAATTAGGGGGGGGTTTATTGCAATTATAGCTCTTTCATGATATAAGTAAAGTATTAGTCTATTTTCTTGATTATAAAGGAAGGAGGTTATTATGAAGTTAAAGAGAATTGGTCTAATGGGAATTGTTTTTACCTTTACCATCTGTCTTGCTTGCACCTTTGGGTCTTTATCATTTGCACAATGTCCATCTGACTACCCTGATGATTGTGAAGATGAGTGGTGTTGTGAAAATGCTCTAGCTTGTCTTTTACCCGAAGAGTTAAGAAGCCTATTTTGCACTAAGAAGCCTGAATTGGAATGTCCGATAGAATCACTCTATACCGAAAGCTCAGAAGAAACAGAACTCCTGAGAAAATTTCGAGATGACGTCTTAAGTCAAACAAAAGTGGGACAGATAATTATTAAACAGTACTACGAAATGAGTCCTATCATAGTTAAGGCAATAGAAGAAGATGAGGTATTTAAAGAAGATATGAAGGAGATGATAGAAGGGGTTTTGGGGTTGGTTGGGGGAGAACAATAGATTCAAGTTAGTAATAGGCAGTCATCTTCATCATCCATCATTAACCATAAGCATTGTATTTGTGTCTTGCTTTTACCCCCATTGCCCCTAAATACATGCAAACATATGCCCATCAAAGGCTTATGAAGATTCAAGTAAAAATATAGAAGTCGCAAACCATAAGTTATAAACACTGTTTTGACAATGGGGAAGGTTTTCCCAAAGTTCTCCAAGATACCAGACTATAGCATCAGCTGTGATCTTACTTTATCCTTCACTGTTTTCTTTTTCTTCCCTTCTCAACAACTCATCAATCTTACATTTATCAAACCTCCATCTGCTTCCAACTCTAAAAGCCGGAATGATACCCTCTTTTGCATACCTATAGATGGTTATATCTGTTAGCTTTAAATATTCAGATAATTCTTTAACGGTAAGTATTTGTCCCACATCAATCCTCCAAAAAACAGTAGTAAAGTCGGGGTTTATTAATATCATGTAATAGTAACTTCTTTTCGGTTATATTTATGAAAAGCTTAAGAGAAATAACAAAACAAAAACCCCTCAGCATTAGACTGAGGGGCGAGGAAAAAAATGAACAAGTCATAACGTCCCCGCAAAGCGGGGAGCTTGGCGGTTGTGAGCCACCCCAAGGGTGGCCAATCACTGAAACTTACTAGAATTTGCCATCATCCTTGCTTGTGACATCGTCTTTCTCTTTCTCTTC
>JAZFSJ010000426.1:0-3282 GCA_036446115.1 Thermodesulfobacteriota bacterium
GTTAAAAGATATCTGCCGAGTAGATATAAATTTCTGTATCTTTTTTCTTCCAGGCATCGGTGGGTAGACCTGCTTTAGTGCAGGTATGCTCCAGAAATTTGTTTCTATCCCACCCGTATTCCGTAGCCACCTGAGGTAGTAGTATGCCTGAATGGTATCCCTTGGTAATGTAAATACCATGTCTACCGACTTCTATCTCTTCTATGCTGTCTATTTTCTTTAAGGGGGTTAAGACAGAAATTTCTATATCGATGTCTTTTAACTCATCCTTTTTGACAGGGTTAAAACGGTTATCCTGGAAAGCTGCTGCCAGTGCCATTTCTTTGATGGTTTCGTGAAGAGGTTTTTGAGCACGAATATATCCGATACAACCTCTTAAGTTTCCGCGTTTGTGTAAGGTGACAAAAGCTCCTCTCTTTTCCTTGAGCGTTTTTGAGGTAAATTTTATTTCAGGATATTTTCCCCCGGTACATCTGGATGCAATGGCCGCTCTTGCTATTTTGTGTAGGATTTCTTTTTCTTCATCTGTTAATCCCGAATCCTTCCCGGCTTTGTTACCTTTTTCCTGACCAGGATTGCGATAAAGGACGGCAGACATGTACCCTACTACACCGCTTTTGTCTCCGGTTACATCCCCTGAATTGGCGTAAAATAAGTGTTCCGATTTATTGGCCCCCAGTTTTTTAGCCAGGAGCATGGTGGTAATCATGGGCCCTGATCCACAGGCTTCACATTTTTCAGAAGAGGTGTCCTTAAATAAAGCTTTGGAATCAAAATTTTTAACATGGTTGATAACTATCGCATCCATTTCGACTGCTTTATCATAGGGGTGGAAGTGGGAGAGATCAGAGCTTGCAACTATGAGTGCGTTTTTATCTTTGACCACCTGGTAGATAGTTTCGCTGATGGACTCGCAGGTTGCAAGGTCATAAGAACCTATCACAATAGGGAGTAGTTTGAAATCGCCAAGCACAATCTTTAAAAAAGGGAGCTGTACTTCTAGGGAATGTTCCTGGGTATGGGCTTGAGCTACGTAGGAGATTAAATCATCCTGCTTTATGAGATGCTGAGCAAGATCGGTATTTACAGGAATGAGACCTAGGGGGGTTTGGTAGGCACCCTTATTGTAAACGGAGGCACCACGGAAATAGGCACGGTGACTGGGGGCAATCACTACCACCGTGTCAAACTTCTTCCCTTCGAGCAGCTTATAACCATACGCAGCCACTTGACCGGAATACATATAACCGGCATGGGGAGAGATAAGAGCAACTATTTTACCTGAGAGGGTTTTTGCAGGAACATTGCTTAGGAAATCTTTTATCTGATTAGAGAGAGTTTTAGCATCAGAGGTATAAAATGTACCTGCAACAGCAGGGGGCCTGATTTCTTCTTTTTTAAATTTTTGCGTGCTCATTTTTGCCTCCTTTTTAGGTTTGGCAATTTCCTTACATGCAAGCGGAGCTATAGTAATGCCTATAAAGAGAGATGATAATAAAAAAAGGATTATAGAAACCACCATTATGTATGCACCTGTGTATTTAGATCTAGTCAAGTAGTGCATCAACAAACTCCCGTGCTTTGAATTGTTTTAAATCATCAAAATTTTCTCCAGTACCTATATAGCGAAGGGGGATATTAAACTCATTAGAGATAGCTATAATAATACCACCTTTGGAAGTTCCGTCAAGCTTAGTCAAGGCAATACCTGTGATATCTATAGCCTCTTGAAACAATTCAACCTGGGAGAGGGCGTTCTGACCGGTAGTCGCATCTATAACCAGTAACGTTTCATGGGGAGCACCGGGGTGCTCGCGGCCTGTAACGCGCTTTATCTTTTTAAGCTCTTCCATCAGATTTTTTTTTGTATGCATTCTGCCTGCCGTATCAATAATTACTATATCTATCCCTCTTTTTTTAGAAGATTGCAATGCGTCGTATACCACTGCAGATGGATCTGAGCCGGTACTTTGTTTCATGAAGGCACAATCTACTCTTTTGCTCCACACCTCAAGCTGCTCAATTGCTGCCGCTCTAAAGGTATCAGCAGCAACTAATAACACTTTCTTCCCTGCAGAGGTATAGTGATGCGCCATTTTTGCGATCGTTGTGGTTTTTCCGGTTCCGTTTATGCCAATAACCATGATAACGAAAGGGGGTTCACCTGAGGGGCTCAAGGGTTGCTCACTTTCTACAAGCAGATTGTAGATACATTCCTTAAGATACCGCTTAACCAGTTCCGGTTTGTCGGCCTCGCCTCTTTTGACCTTGGCCTGTACTTGCTCGATGAGCTTATGAGAAGTCTTTACTCCCAGGTCAGATGAGATGAGTATTTCTTCTAGCTCTTCAATAAAATCATGATCAATTTCTTTCTTTCCTAAGATGAGATCATCAATGCGGATGGTAAGGATCTCATGGGTTTTTGCTAACCCCCTGTTGAGGCTCTTAATGAATCCTTTCCCTTCGGACTGTTCTTTACCAGGCTGAGGTGCAGGGGTGTTATTTTTATTCTTAAAAAATGAAAAAGACATATTGGATCAGACACCTATTGTTATGATAACCTGTATAGATATACTGGATTGTTATTGGTTCAGACTTCTGTTTTTTTATATGTCAGTCATGCAAAAATGTCAAGATAATGGGGGATATAAGTGAAGGGGAGACACCCTTACTGGAGTTGAACGGATACGGTTTTTGAAACCCCTGGTTCTTCCATGGTGATGCCGTAGAGGGTATCGGCAATTTGCATGGTCAGCTTGTTATGGGTGATGAGTATGAACTGGGAGGCATGGGATATGTTTTTCAGGTAATGGTTGAAACGAGTAGCATTATTATCATCTAAAGCTGAATCTGCTTCATCTAACAGACAAAAGGGGCTAGGTTTAACTAAAAAGAGTGCCATCAGTAGTGCAATGGCGGTGAGTGTCTTTTCGCCTCCGGAAAGGAGGTCAATGGTCTGAATCTTCTTGCCAGGGGGTTGAACCACTATGTCAATGCCGGTTTCAAGAATGTTATCTTCTTCAGTCAATTTCAATTCAGCTTTACCTCCTTGAAACAATTCTGGAAATACCTGCATAAATTTTTCGTTGGTTACTTTGAAAGTTTCTAAGAATCGCTGTTTTGTCGTTTTGTTGATCCTTTTAATTGCCAGATCAAGAGATTCCAAGGATTTGGTTAAATCTTCCCGTTGTTCGCTTAAGAATTGATAGCGTTCAGAAAGCTCTTCCTGTTCCTGGGCGGCGGCAAGATTAACCTCGCCTAGACTTTCAATCTTTGACCTGA
>JAZFSJ010000427.1:0-3388 GCA_036446115.1 Thermodesulfobacteriota bacterium
GATAGAAACCTCTCGGTCTATCTCTGATCTTGTGAATGCAGCCGTGAAAGAAGCCCTTGCTGAAGATGCTGATGATCTCGCAGCGTTTGACGAAAGGGCTGATGAACCACTGATAAGCTACGATGAGATGGTAAAAAGGCTAAAAAAAGATGGCCTCATATAGGGTCTTTTTTAAAGAGTCAGTGTGGAAGGATTTTAATTCTATACCCAAAAAAGATTTAAAAAAGATAATGAAACGTATCGATTTTTTATCCGAAAATCCGCGGCCGCCAGGATGTGAAAAACTGACTGGAAAAGATAGGTATCGGCTGAGGCAGGGGCGGTATCGCATTGTTTATGCGATTCGGGATGATGAGCTTTCGATTTGGGTGGTCAAGGTGGGGCACCGAAAAGATATTTATCGCTGAAGCGAACCTGCGGCTACACAAGGACCGCTCGTAACTCGTGGCTTGTGAGCCGCCCCGTTATAGGAAAAAATGAAAAGATGTGACTGGTCTACAAACGATGAAATCTATATTGAATACCACGATAAGGAATGGGGGGTTCCTGTCTATGATGACAGAAAATTGTTCGAAATGTTGATCCTAGAAGGTGCTCAAGCAGGTTTAAGCTGGCTTACCATTCTAAAAAGACGAGAAAATTATCGATATGCTTATGATGGTTTTGACCCAATCAAAATGGAGAAATGGGATTCTAATAAAATAACAGAATTATTAAATAATCCTGAAATTATACGAAATAAGTTGAAAGTGAATGCAGCAAAAGTAAACGCACAAGCCTATTTGAAAGTTACTAAAGAATATGGAAGCTTCAATAGCTTTATCTGGTCGTTCGTTAATGGAGTTCCTGTTAATAATTCGTGGAAATCATTAAACGAAATTCCGGCATCAACTAAAGAGTCTGAAAGAATAAGCAAAAAATTAAAAAAGAATGGATTTAAATTTGTTGGTCCGACTATTTGCTATGCTTTTATGCAAGCTGTCGGAATGGTGAACGATCACCTTGCGACATGTTTTAGGTATAAAGAAATCAAAAACCTATAACACTTATAAGGCCTCCCGATGTCAATAGTAAATACTCCACCGCCGACGAAAAATATAAAGGGGTCAAGTCTGCTCTTGACTCTTGGCCAAATTTTAAAAGAGTCAAGAGCAGACTTGACCCCACAACACCTGTGGGGTTGAGAGGGATATAAGGATATGAAGATAGCGCCATTCGAGTTGGAGCGGTACTTCGCGAAGCATGAGTTCTCTGCCCGGTACTTGTTGTCCAGCTCTGACTGTGAATCTCTTTCGATGTCGGAGCTACTGGCGATGGCAGATGCAGAGACAGCACGCCTGTGGGAGGAACTGAAGCTGGGATATACTGAGTCGCCTGGACATCCGCTGCTTCGTGAAGTGATAGCCGGGATGTACAAAGAGATCGGGGTGGAGGACATTCTTGGGGTTGTGCCTGAGGAGGGTATCTTCCTGCTGATGCATTCGTTGTTGAAGCCCGGAGATCACGTGATTTGCACCTTTCCAGGCTACCAGTCGTTGTTTGAGGTGGCTAGGTCCATTGGATGTGACGTGTCGACCTGGGAACCGGACGAGGAACGGGGCTGGTATTTTGATGTTGAGGAACTGAAGGAGAAGATGCAGGCCAGCACCAAGCTGGTGGTGGTCAACTTCCCCCACAATCCTACCGGCTACGTGCCGCAAAGAGAGGATTTCGAAGCCATTATCAATCTCGCGCGGGAACGGGGAGTGTACTTGCTGTCGGACGAGATGTATCGATTCTTGGAGATAGGCGATGGGGTGACGTTACCGGCAGCGTGTGATTTGTATGAACGAGCCGTGTCGCTCTTTGGTCTGTCGAAGACATTTGGGCTACCAGGCCTGCGGATCGGGTGGCTAGCCTCACAAGACAGCAAGGTGCTGAAACGGGTCAATGAGCTCAAGGACTACACGACTATCTGCAGTAGCGCGCCTAGTGAGATACTGGCCATCATAGCCTTACGGAGAAGGTCGGAGATCATTCGTGAGCAGGGTGAGCGGGTGCGAAGGAACGTTGGAGTACTTGAAACGTTGTTCGGCGAGTATCAAGACTGTTTCAACTGGAACCGTCCAATTGGGGGGTCAGTCTGTTTTCCCAGGATGCTGGTTGTCAAGGACACGTATGCCTTCTGCGAGGAGTTGATCACGGCGACGGGGATTATGGTCGTTCCGTCGAGACAATTTCAGTTTGGCCGTCGGCACATTCGGATAGGATTCGGTCGAGAAGACTTGCCCAAAGTGATTGAACGATTTGGGAAATATTTGGAACACCGCTTTCGATGACTGAGTGGAGAGGCGGCCTGAACAAGCGCGGTGTTAGGCACTATTTCTGATGTTTTGATCTTATAAGATCAAAAAAATGGAGAAGAGCCATGTTTCGAAAATATCTTCTCTCATTATCGTTATTCAGCAGTATTGTATTTTTCTCACCTAATCAACTTTACGCTCAGGAAGAAGGGGAAATTATTATTATCAGTGAACATGTAGGTAAAGAAATTGATAAGGAAGAAAGAGAGGAATATGAATTATTTCCGAATATCAAAGGATTTCAATCAGCAGTTTTACTCAAGTTACCCGATAATAGATATGTTTTTAGAATAACTTATCTTGATGAGCAAACTGGTGAGTTGAAAATAGAGCTTAAGCAAGTGTCTCAGGAATCAATCAATAATATTAGATATCAAATCGATATAAAGCCCTGGGAAATCTTAAAAAAAATCGAAGCACGAAAACCTCAAGATTTAAAAAAAGATGTTTATGAAAAGCCAGCAATGGTTGAAGAAAAACCAAGAAATCTAAAACATGAGTCATATCCTGAGCTTGGGGTGGTATGCTCATTGATAATGAATCCTACTCTTGGGTATTGGTTTGGACCAGTTGGTGTTAGAGTTGCAGGAATGTATCTAGATGATGATCATAATGAGTTTCATCTTAATCTTAGATATAAGTTTTCAGATAATGAAAATACCCAACAAAGTATAAATCTTTTGTTCGAGAGAATTGTCGGAAGTGATCCGGGCGCTGATTATCATTATACTTGTCTTGGAGTTGCGTATGGTCTGAATTTTTCTATTAAAGGATATAGAGGATTTTTTATAGAAATGGGCATGGCAAAAGTATTACATGATAATCTAGGCAATTTAAAAAATGACCCTTTTGTTCCTTGCGGTACATTTGGTTATATCTATCGTTTTACTCCATAATAATAAAGGGGTAAAGGGGTATAATAGGGGACGTTCATGCAGAACGTGCATTGCCAATGCAATCTCTGCACGAACGCGAACGTCCCCTATTACGCTATTACTATTACATTTGACAGTCAACGCTCCGTTCTCCAAGCTTTCGGGAACTGA
>JAZFSJ010000428.1:0-4317 GCA_036446115.1 Thermodesulfobacteriota bacterium
ATTCGGGCATGGTGTGTTTTTTGCCGGGCTGCCAGTTGGAGCACTCGTCGAGGGAGGCCTGGCTGTAGAATATTGCCAGGTGGACGGCGTAATGTGAGACCTGGAGGTAGCTTTTGCGACCCCGTGCGAAGCACGGGGTTTTCAAAGCAAACAATAAACTTCACACTTAAACGAGCAGGCAGCGCGGGGCAGCGCGGTAATTAAATTTGATTCTTTCTGAATTGTGCCGGTAAATTCCACTTGAACTTACTCCCTTGAATGGATAAGATACTGGATACTGTAGTACACGAATTCGGATTGTGGTGTGCGAAATTAGAATTTGTTTTGAATTGATCCTCCTTGGTCGGATACTTCTTTTCGAAATTCGACCTGCCCCGTTTAATGAGCTTGTTTTATTTAACCGAGGTATCCGGCTTTTTTGTCTGAACGAGACTTTTCGTTCAGATGCTATCGAGCATCTTGAATCCAGTAGCTAGAATCGTTCTAATTACTGAGGGATAAAGGAAATGAAAGTAGAAATAATAACCATAGGTGATGAGCTCAGCTCGGGGAGTGTGCAGGATACCAACGCTACATTTATAGCCAACAAGCTTTATACGAACGGCATTGATGTAGTGAAGATAACCACGGTAGGAGATGACACCGAGACAATTATGGATGCCTTTAAAAATGTTCAGCAAAGGGTTAGTTTCGTGATAGTAACCGGTGGGTTAGGACCCACAGTGGATGATATCACCACCCAAGCTGCCTCTGAAGCCCTGAGGAGAAAGTTAGTACTTAACAAACACGCCCTCAAGACCATGGAGGAACGATTTCAGAAGTATGGTCGCACCATGAGCCCTCATAATGTAAAACAAGCCTACCTGCCCAGTGGTTCAACTGTTATTCACAATCCTATAGGAACTGCCTGTGGATTTTCTCTGGCAAAAGGCAACACCCTTTTCATTTTCTTACCCGGTGTTCCCAGGGAGATGAAAGGAATGTTTGAAGAAACTGTCATCCCTTTAATCAAGAAAGAACAACCCGATACCTCTATCATCAGGACGCGTGTGCTCAAGGTTTTCGGCAAGACGGAATCTTACTGTGATCAGAAGTTGGCTGATTTAATAAAAAGCGAGAAAGAAATAACCTTTGCCTTTCTACCCCGCTACCCAGAAATTTCACTTAAACTTACCATGCGTGGGCAGGATAAGAAATACATAGAAAAGAAGCTCAAAGCAGTAGAACGCAAGGTTATAAAGATCCTGGGAGATATTGTCTTTGGTAAGGACGAGGAAATCCTGGAAGAGGTGGTAGGCAATCTATTGAGGTCGCAAGGTGCAACCATAGCAGTGACAGAATCATGTACGGGCGGACTTATTACCCATCGACTCACTAATGTCCCTGGAAGCTCCGACTATCTGGAGCGCTCCCTCATTGCGTATAGCAATAAGTCCAAAAAAGACCTGTTAAAAGTGCCTGCCACCATACTCAACCGTTTTGGTGCGGTAAGTCAAGAAACTGCTGAACGTATGGCAAAAGGGGTAAAGAGCTCATGCAAAGCAACCTTTGGATTAGCGGTAACAGGTATTGCAGGACCTGCAGGGGGAACTCCTGAAAAACCAGTAGGTACGGTCTTCATCTCACTTGCCCACGGGCGACAGGTTAAAACTCAAAGGCACAGTTTTTATGGTAATCGAAAACAAATCAAGTTCATGACTTCCCAATATGCCCTGGATATCTTAAGGAAACACCTGATGGACAATTAGCCCAACAGTTCAATTTGACAACACAGTTTTGCTATGATATCTAATCTTAACAAAGTATCTTAAAAAGACAGTGGAATGTGAACCTGGCATGTCTCAGATTAGATCATTTATAGCTATAGAATTACCCCCCCTCATAAAGTCCGGCATTGAGGAAATTCAAAACAAGCTGAAATCATCAACAGCTGATGTAAGATGGGTAAGACCAGGGGGAATTCATCTTACCCTTAAATTTTTAGGCAATATTGAGGAAGAAAGGATATCCGAGATATCTGATCTAGTTACGCAGTGTGCCAGTGATATCAGTTCTTTCCCCCTCACAGTACGCACTCTTGGAGCCTTTCCCAACGAGAAGAATCCTAAAGTAATCTGGGTAGGTACTGATGATGATAGTGGCAGTTTAAGCAAACTGCAACAGGCCTTAGAAAACAGACTTTCCAACATAGGATTTAAAGTAGAAAAACGGGCATTCTCTCCCCATTTGACTCTGGGCAGGCTAAAATCTCCAAAAGGGAAAAGGGAGTTGATTAATACTTTAGTAGATCACAAACAATCAGAATGTGGAACTTTTGAGGCACAAGAGGTTTGTCTCTTTAAGAGTGAGCTTAAACCAAGCGGAGCAATCTATACTAAACTAAAAATTTTTCCACTTCAATAGCGAACTTTGAACCACAGAGTACACAGAGAAAAACAAAGTCAATACTCTGTGAACTCACTTCGTTTTATATATCATGAAATTATCTAGAATTATAAATAGTTAAAGGGCAAATACAAAATTTTTTACTTAGTAAAAAAAGACATTAAAAGATTAACAATTTACGAGATCACAGAGAAGAGAAAAGGTAAAAGCATTTAATTAGTTGGTTATATAAGGTATTCTCTGTGCCCTCTGTGGTGAAATACTTTCACTATCACATTTTTTAGGGGGAGCATATGGCACAAGAAAACAATAAACAGAAGGCAATTGACAGCGCAGTAAACCAAATCGAAAAACAGTTTGGAAAGGGAGCAATCATGAAATTGGGTGGTGATTACACCATACCAGATATCTCTACTATTTCAACCGGTTCCATCAGTTTAGATCGTGCTCTGGGGATTGGTGGTGTTCCTCGAGGAAGAGTAATAGAAATTTACGGCCCCGAGGCATCTGGAAAAACAACTCTTGCCTTGCAAATTATAGCAGAAGCCCAGAAAAGTGGCGGTGTGGTCGCTTTTATAGATGCTGAACACGCTGTTGACATCGGGTATGCTCAAAAACTGGGTGTCAAAACAGACGATTTGTTAATCTCCCAACCCGACACAGGAGAACAGGCATTAGAGATTGCCGAAGTACTGGTGAGAAGTGGGGCGTTAGATGTCGTGGTGATTGATTCGGTGGCAGCCTTAGTGCCACGAGCAGAAATTGAAGGAGAGATGGGTGATTCCCATATGGGTTTGCAGGCACGTTTAATGTCACAGGCACTGCGCAAATTGACAGCAGCTATTAACAGGTCAAGAACCTCTATGGTTTTCATCAATCAAATCAGGATGAAAATCGGGGTGGTGTTTGGTAATCCCGAAACCACTACCGGTGGTAATGCGTTAAAATTCTACTCCTCTATCAGATTAGATATCAGAAGGATAGAATCCTTAAAAAACGAAGAAGGTATCTACGGATCAAGAACCAGAGTAAAAGTAGTCAAAAACAAACTGGCACCACCTTTCAAAGAGGCCCAGTTTGAAATCATATACGGGCAAGGGATATCAAAGGAAGGCGAGCTCATTGATCTCGGTACCACTTGTAACATAGTTGGGAAAAGTGGTACCTGGTACTCATACCAGGACGATCGCTTAGGGCAAGGAAGAGAAAACGCAAAGAAATTCCTTAAAGAAAATCCAAAAATAGCAACCGAGATCGAAAAGAAGATAAAAGATCACCTTGGCTTATCCAGCAAAGAGAAAAAAGCTGAAAAAAAGGAAGGGGGAAAATGAAATTGAGAAGGCAAAGGAAACTGCCTTCCGTTTCTTATCCTATCGCCCTCGCAGTGTTGAAGAAATCAGAAGGAAGCTTAAAGAAAAGAACTTTCCCCCTCTCACTATCAAAAGAACGCTGGCCAGAATTGAGGAGTTGGGTTATCTCAACGATCGTAATTTCGCCTATGATCTCGCCTGCTCCTCCATAGAAAACAAACAGTGGGGAATTATACGTATCCGTGATACCCTGGCAAACAAGGGTATCTCTCAAGAAATTATCACTCATACCACTGCTAAGATAGAAGAGATCTATGACTTCACCCAGGTAGCACGACGTGCGCTTGAAGCCAAATTTACTCATTTCAGATTACATCAACCGGCTGATGAGAAGATAAGGAAGCGGGCCGTGAATTACCTGAGAAGGAAAGGGTTCTCCTGGAATATTATTTTATCTGTTATTAAATTATGAAAAGTGAATTCCCGAGTAATGGTACCAAACCCATGCTAACTGCAGAAATCAGAACAAATTTCTTACACTACTTCAAAAGCAAAGAACACACCATTGTTCCCAGTTCCCCTCTCATTCCATTGCAAGACCCTACCCTCCTTTTCACTAATG
>JAZFSJ010000429.1:0-6792 GCA_036446115.1 Thermodesulfobacteriota bacterium
TTTACCGGCAGGTGCCGAGAAAGCCCCGCCTTGCCTGCCCGGTTAAATGCGAAGCATATTTAACTAGGGTAGGCGGGGATGAATCGGCACAATTCATAAATAATCAAATTTAAACTCCGGGATGCCCCGCACTGCCTGCCCGGTTAACCCTGTTAAATATCTGGATGGGAAGGAACTAGCCACAAAATACATGAGAGGATATGTATGGACGAATATACTGGGAACCAGCTACTTATTTAACAGGGTTAAATGCAAAGCTTATTTAACTAGGGTGCGCGGGGAGCATCAAATTACTTGAATACATGAACAGAGAAACCTATGCATAAAGAACACATTACTAAGATTGTAAAGGAGTTAAATTTAACTCAAAGGCAAGTTGCTGCAACCGCTCAACTTCTGGAGGAAGATGCTACCATCCCGTTTATCGCACGGTACAGAAAAGAAGTAACCGGCAGCATAGATGAAGTGACAATTACTACTATTCGTGACAGGTTGAATCAGCTTGAAGAGCTCGAAAAACGTCGTGAAGCAATACTGAAATCTCTTGAGAAACGAGAGTTGCTCACAGATGAACTTAAAGGGAAAATAATGGTTGCGGAAACGATGTCGTCTCTGGAGGACATCTATCTTCCTTTCAGACCAAAACGTCGTACCAGAGCCACAATTGCAAAAGAAAAAGGACTTGAACCTCTGGCAAATCTTATATTTGAACAGGAGGACATTGATCCAATTGAAGAATCGAAGAAATTCATTGATGCGGAAAAGGGTGTTGAAACTGTTGAGGATGCTCTTCAGGGAGCGAGGGATATTATTGCTGAACGAGTTAATGAAGACCAAGAATCCAGAGCTAAAATCAGAGAGCTTTTTACAACAAAAGGCGCTATAAAGGCAAAGGTTATTTCTGGAAAAGAAGAAGATGCAATTAAATATAAGGATTACTTTGATTGGGAAGAGCCTATCAAAAAGGTTCCATCCCACCGATTGCTAGCAATGAGACGGGGTGAAAAAGAAACGTTCTTAACATTACATATTCTCCCTGGGGAAATGGATGCTTTGAAAATTTTGGAAGACCAATTTGTCACAAATAACAATGCGGCCTCAGAGCATGTAAAATTGGCTGCAGAGGATGGTTATAAAAGGCTTTTGTCCTCATCAATGGAGAATGAAATTCAGTCTGCCTCAAAAAACAGAGCCGATGAAGAAGCAATCAGAGTTTTTGCAGAAAATCTGCGCCAGCTTTTGCTTTCTCCTCTGCTGGGGCAGAAAAGGGTAATGGCAATTGACCCTGGTTTTCGTACAGGTTGTAGGGTGGTCTGTCTGGACAGCCAGGGAAAACTATTACATCATACTACTATCTACCCACACGAGCCTCAAAACAAAAAAGATGAAGCTGCTAAAATAATACGTGATCTGTTCGAGCGATTTCAAACGGAAGTTATCGCAGTGGGCAATGGTACCGCTGGCAGGGAAACAGAAGTCTTTATCAGGACATTAAATCTTTCAGGAGATATTGTGGTAATAATGGTAAATGAAAGCGGTGCCTCGGTTTATTCTGCCTCAGATGCGGCGAGAGAGGAATTCCCGGATCATGACATTACGGTGCGAGGTGCAGTATCAATCGGCAGGAGGCTTATGGATCCACTTGCGGAGCTGGTAAAAATCGATCCAAAATCTATCGGTGTGGGACAATACCAACACGATGTTGATCAAAAATTATTAAGAGAAAAACTTGATGATGTGGTGATGAGCTGTGTAAATATGGTCGGAGTTGAACTCACTACAGCCAGCACACAGCTTCTTTCCTATGTTTCAGGGCTGGGGCCAAAACGTGCTCGAAGCATTGTGGATTATAGAAACAAGAATGGACCCTTCAAATCCAGAGGTGAACTAAAAAAGGTTCCCGGTTTAGGACCAAAGGCTTTTGAACAGGGAGCTGGCTTCATTCGTATCAGAGATGGAGAAAATCCCCTCGACGCAAGTGCTGTTCACCCTGAGAGTTACCGAGTTGTAAAGGACATGGCAAATGATCTTAGATGCTCAGTGAGAGATCTAATACAGAATGAAGAATTGCGAAAGAAGATAGATCTAAAAAATTACATAACCGACACCATAGGATTACCTACCTTGAATGATATTATGTCAGAGCTTTCAAAACCCGGTCGTGATCCCAGAGAAAAGTTTGAGATTTTCAGTTTTGCAGAAAGGATTAATAGCATGGAGGATTTAAAGGTCGGAATGAACCTTCCTGGGATTGTGACTAACATAACCAATTTCGGTGCTTTTGTAGATATCGGAGTACATCAAGAGGGGCTGGTGCATAAAAGCGAGCTCGCTGATAAATTCGTAAAAAACCCTACTGATATAGTGAGACTTCATCAAAGGGTGTCTGTTACCGTACTCAATGTCGATCTTCCCAGAAAGAGGATTGCCCTTTCGATGAAGAGTACACAGTCTCATTCAAAGAGGAAGTGAAGGAGATGATTGGCGGGGTTTTGGTGTTGGTTGGGGGAGAAGTAGAATAGGGCCACAAAAGGACACAGAAATCATAATTTATTAGCAAAAAACATTTTAAAGACCACTCAAAGGAATTTTTGCTTGGGCAACAACCCGTTAATTGTTAACTGGCGAGTTTCACCACAATACTAAAGTCCAATCTTGGGCACTTCTTTTTTCTATTAGCTTCTTCACTCTCCTTTTGCTTCCTTTTGCTTGATCTCTGGATGCAGTTTCTCAAACAGAGCTTGTTCTAATTTTTTGGAATTAGTTTCTTTCAAAGCATCATATGCGAATAGGGCACTTTCCCTATGCCCTTGCTTAATATAAAAGATGCCCGCTTTGTATAAGTGTTCAGCCGCAGAAGACTTAAGACCTTTGCTTAAATAAATATCCCCCAATAGTGCATGAATCTCCGCATTATTATAACCCAAATCTATAGCCTTCTTTAATGGAGGAATGGCTTTATCTATCTTTCCTTTTTCATTATAAGCAACTCCAAGATGATAATGAGCCTCAGCTAAATTAGAATCTACGGCTATAGTCTTCTGATAATAAGAGATAGCTTCTTTGGTCTTTCCCTTTTTACTATATGCAAGCCCCATATTAAAAAGAGACTCTGAGTCATTAGGATCTATAGCTATGGCTTTCTTAAAACATGTAATTGCTACATCATAAAACCTAGCCTCAATAGCCACAACCCCTTTTTTACGCCACTCTTCTGCTGTCTCAGCCCAAGCTGCAGCAGACACAAAAACCAAGATTAAGGTAATAGGCAATATTGATTTTTTCATGGTTTACTCCTTCCCTCAGAGAGGGGACGTGGTTTTGTGTGCTTAAAAAACCCCTGGGGTTGAAAAATTGTTTGATGAGATTTTGCCATTGATCAGGGGAGAGGTAGGGTATTGATTACTACACTTACCCCTTAAATGTTTTTATTGCTTTGATGATTTCTTCTGGTTCATCAATTACCTGAAATATTTTCATATCAGATTTTGAAATTTTACCTTCTTTGAGAAGAAATTCTTTTATCCAATCGATTAATCCCCTCCAATAGTTACTTCCTACCATAATGACAGGAAAGCGGGTGGCCCGCTGGGTTTGAATGAGAGTGATCGATTCGAAAAATTCATCTATAGTGCCAAATCCTCCGGGAAAGATTAGAAAAGCATGGGCGTATTTGACGAACATCACTTTCCTGCAAAAGAAGTAGCGGAAGGACAAGAGTTTATCAACATAACGGTTGGGTTTTTGTTCTGTGGGAATCTCGATGTTTAACCCGATGGAGAGTCCTCCACCCTCTTTTGCTCCTTTGTTAGCGGCCTCCATAATGCCGAGGCCACTTCCAGTTATGACGGCATAACCGGCCTTGGCAAGAAGCCTTCCCATTTCTACTGCCTTTTTATAATAGGGGTCTTTGGGTGAGGTGCGGGAGGAGCCAAATATGGTTACTGCCTTGCCAACCCTTGAGAGTTCCTCAAACCCTTCGACAAATTCTGCCATGATCCTGAAAACACGCCAACTCTCTTCGTCTTTAAAGCTGAAAGGTGGATTCTTCATACAAGCTCTTGTTAAAGGGTAAATTCTTCGTTCATGTGGGGGACGATGATATCTGCCCTGGTATTTTTGCGTAGAGTTTCTGCAAAGCCAAGGGACTGTTCTTCGTCGCCGTGTACCACAAAAACTTTTTTAATGGTGGAATTTGACGCTTTGACGAATGCAAGCAGTTCATTGCTATCAGCATGGGCGCTTAATGCATCGATGGTTTTTACCTGGGCGCGAAGAGGGTAGGGTTCGCCAAAAATTTTTATTTCAGGAACCTTTTCCGCGATACGTTTGCCCAGGGTGTGTTGTGCACAGTAACCGATGATGAGAATGGTGTTACATTGATTAGCTACTGTATTTTTCAAATGGTGGAGGATACGACCGGCTTCGCACATGCCGGAGGAAGAGATGATAATCATAGGGCTTTCTATTTTTTGCAGTTCCTTGGATCGCTCAACATCCAGAATATAAGTGAGATTGTAAAAGCTGAAGGGGTTTTTTTTGTGTTCAATAAATTCTCTGGCCTCCCGGTCATAGCACTCGGGATGGAGACGAAAGATATCCGTCGCATTTACCGAAAGGGGGCTATCAACATAAATGGGTACATCCGGGATTCGTTTTTTCTCATACAGTCTGTGAAGATAGTACACGACCTGCTGTGTTCTTCCCACAGAAAAAGCCGGAATAATAATCTTACCACCTCGACCGACGGTTTCATTCACAATTAATTCCAGCTCGTTTTCTATAGTATCTTCATCGTCGTGGGTTCTCATCCCGTAGGTGCTTTCTATAATAAGGTAGTCGATATCTTTTACGATAGTTGGATCACGTACGATAGCCATGTGGGGACGCCCCACGTCCCCGGCAAACATCAATCTGGTCTTTTTTCCATTTTCTTCTAAATCCAGCACGACCAGGGCTGAGCCGAGGATGTGTCCCGCATCCTGGAAGGTGAGTTTCACTGAATCTGAGATTTGAAAAGGACGATCATAGGAGATTGAGAGCAGTTGCGTTATTGCTTTTTCTGCATCAGCACGTGTGTAGAGGGGATTAAATTGAGGCTGCTGTTTCTTTTTACGGCGTTTGTTAACGTATCGCACATCTGCTTCTTGTACATGAGCGGAATCAAGTAACATAATGCTGCATAAACTTCTGGTTGCAGGCGTACAGAAGATATTACCGTCAAATCCGACCCGGCAGAGGGTAGGGAGGTTTCCACTGTGGTCAATATGGGCATGGGAAAGTATGACGGAGTGAATTGATGGGGCATCAAAGGGTAGATGCCTGTTTATGCGATAGGCCTCTTCTCGCTTACCCTGAAAGAGACCGCATTCTAAGAGAATCCGCTTTCCGTTAATTTCCAGCAGGTGCATTGAGCCAGTGACGGTACGAGCGGCACCCAAAAAAGTTATCTTCATTTTATGTAAGCTCCGGTATCAGGATATGTCATTATAAGCCCAGGAGGTAAGAAGGATAATAAAAATGGTAAGCTTTGTCTATAAGAATTTAAGAAGCGATGGCACTATTTTGACAAGTTCCCTTTTTGAAGGAGGGATGGAGTAACGTTTACTTAGTCAAAAGTTCTCCTTATTCATCTTATGATAAAAACAGAAAATAATATTTTTCAATTCCAACAAAGCTGGGCTTTAATCAGCGACCCAATAGGCGTTTTTTATCCCATTGCTGTTATGGTGATATACCATTTTGGTCGGTGTAACCCTGATTGCTCGTACAATGCCTTTAGGTATCTCGACGGGACCATCCATTGCTTTTGCCATTGATTTTATAATAGGATCGAACAATTTTATGGTATAGGCAAACTCCGGGGTATCATCGGTAAAGACCTCGGCAATTCCCCAGATGTTTATTCCCCTCACAGAGAGGGATGTTCTGGCTGAAGTTCCGATCCCGATTGCGACTTTGTTATTCTCCTGTATGTTTTTAAATTTTTCTCCCCCTTCACTTAGTATGTATATGGTAAGGCCATCATTTATATAGTCCACCACCGAGATGCGTGGCACTCCGTCTTTTCCACAGGTTGCCAGGGAACAGGGATGCTTCTTGCTTAAGTAATCTGTGATCTCTTTCTCCAGTTCCTCTTTTGAAAGATGCTTTCTTTCAATATTCATCCTCTCTAAATATTGATCGACCATCTGCTCCCGTTCTTCTTCTGTTAATTCATGAACTGCCATATTCACACCTCCCTTTCATTAAAGGTTGTTGAAAAACAAGTGACACATAAACCACAAAGGGTAACCCGTTAGCCCATCAGCTTGGATTTTATGTTTGGTTAAAAATATTCGTGTTAAAAGGTGCTCAATAAAAGATTCTCCTATCTTCAAAATAGGCCTAACTTAGAAAATTTCTTATCATCCAGTAACTCAGGGTATTCGATACCACCGACAAGATGAGGGGCTTTCTTCTTAGTCCATTTTAGTTCTCCCCTCACATTAACAGGCACCAATTCTGTGGGAACAGATATCACTAGAAAAAGGATCGACCCCATATAGATATCTTCATATGTGGGAAAATTTATGCCCATTCCTTTAAGACTGGCATTAGTTATAGTGCACTCTTTCCAGCCTCTTGTATCATCTTTTATGAGATATCGAGCCTTTAACTCTGAGAAAAATCGGACGAAGTCTCGTCTATTTTCTATTTTAAACTCCTTCCGGTGGTGTGTTTAGTTTAACCCAGAATTTGCAGTAGCCATCTACTGCGGCTTGAAAATCCTTGCTGCAACGCTTGTTTCAC
>JAZFSJ010000430.1:0-17908 GCA_036446115.1 Thermodesulfobacteriota bacterium
CTAAGGAGTTATTTTCTTTTATAACAAGAGATTGTAATATTAGTTAGTTAAAACATGTATTTGCATCATTGGATCCAATCTCCAGATTGAAAGGTGACCTTGTAGATATTGTGGTATGATATTTGCAAAAAACCATATTGATGATAAAAAAAGGGGGTTTTAAAAATGAAAATATCATATGGAAAACACCGCCTTTTATGGTGGAGTAAAAGTAATAGATACAAAGCGGGGTTTACCCTGGTTGAATTAATGATCGTACTTCTTGTTATTGGTATCGTTGCGGGTGTAGGTGGGTTAGCTTTAAATAATCAGATGCCTAAATATAAACTGCGTGGTGATACCCGTACCATTGTCAGTACTCTCATGCTTGCCAGAATGAAGGCAACTCAAAGCGGTGTGCAGTATGCAGTCCGGTTTAATATGGACGATCCACAGGGGTATGATGTTCAACGTGGGAATCTCAGCGCTGGTACTCATTCAGATGGCTGGACTAACGAGTCTTATCATAGGGATATGTCTGCCGGTGTTTCAATGGCATCGGTGCAAGATGACGATGGTACGACATCGGCTGGCGGAGGCGCCGCCAGGATTATATATAACCCTAATGGTTCTTCCGGTGTAGGACAAATCCTTTTGGGAAATGGTAGTTTGCAGTATACGATTTCTTTAACCCGAGCAACAGGCAGGGTAGTGAGCGAAAAAGTTGAGACTTAACCAGATGTTATTATATGTAAAGGATGGTGAATGGATGAAAGCATTAGATTGCGTAAAAGGAAACAGGGGGTTTACATTAGTTGAATTGTTGATTTCCGTTGCCATTATGGCAATTGCCTTTGCCGGGCTTGCTACCATGCAGGTTGCCTGTATTAATGGTAACGCCATCGCGAGTAACTTAACAGGAGCTGTTACCCTGGCGCAGGATAAGTTTGAGGAATTGAATAGCCTTGATTACGATGACCTGGACTTGAAAAACGTCAATACAACTAATGACAATCCTGACATGTCTTTAGAAGACGGTTTGGGAAGTAAAACTAATTATGATTACAGAGAATTGCACGTTAATCTATACGGGGATGTTGATGAAACCGCTTCACCTCCGGACGGTTACATGTATACCCGGTACTGGAACATCGTCGATGATTACCCGGCAAGTGGAAGAAAAACAGTGGTGGTGATTGTTGCCTGGAAAAATCATCTGGTGACCTTTGCTTCCGTAATTGGTGCACCAGTTTCTTCAGGATAGGAGAGTAAGGATGGGAAAGTTTATGAAAAGAAAGGGAGAGCAGGGAGTAACCTTGGTCGAACTGATGATTGTGGTTGCCATCATGGGTATAGTGGTTGGGGCCATGTACAGCATGTTTAATTTTCAAAGGCACAACTATACTGTTCAGGATAATATGGCGGTACTGCAGCAGAATGTGAGAATAGGGCTTGAGTATGTGGTCAAGGAAACCAGGATGGCGGGCTATATCCCTGAGGATATTCCCGGAGCTACTAATTGGGGCATGGAGCCCAGTGCAGAACCACCAGTTCCCGCTCCTCATAACGATGGTATCGTTGAGTCGATCGAAGAGGCTACCGCAAGTTCCATTTACTTTCAAGCAGATATCGATGATGATGAATGGACCGATGCAGTGCGCTATACATTAGATTATGATGCATCTAAAAACTCAACAAATCTAATTAGAGAGGCCTGGAATTGGGATGGTGGTAGCTGGAATGCTGCTGATCTGGACGGGGATACAGTAGCAGACGGTCCTCAAGTTATAGCAGACAATATTGATAACTTGGTCTTTACCTATAGCGTTTTGGCAGTCGGTGGGGTAAATGGCGCTGGTTATGGAGATAGTGTGGATGATGATGGTGATGGTACCACAGATGAAGCAGGAGAATTATTGCAATGGAATTTTGGTACGCATGGTAGTCTTGACTCGGATGCAGAGCGCCGTTACATCAGGAATGTCCATGTCAGAATGACTGCAAGAAGTCCTGTGCAGGACGGAAAATATTTTCACCCCGATACTGGAGATCATTTTCGGAGAAAAACTCTCACCTCAAACATTAGTGTGCGAAATATGCAAAATTAAATCTTACATAAGAATAGGAAGATATATTCTAAATGGCGGACAGATGTCCGCCATTTTTTTGATGTTTCTACCTTGTTGAAAAATCCCGGGGAAGTCTACCAGTAAAACCTCATCCAGGTCTTTCTGACGGGGTAAAACCGTCATTCCATCCGTTTATTATCCTGGTATTCCACTCGTGGCAAAACCAAAGTTGTAGCCGGATAATCCTTGTGTAATTGATTGCTTGACAAAAAATCAATTTTCACTATTATGCATATTAGTAAATGGTTTTATTGAGGGCTCACAGGGTTAATCCAGTAACTGAAATAAAGATTTCTCCTTTCACTGGCTCCTTACTTCTTAATTGTTTGCTTTAAAAATCCCGTGCTTCGCACGGGGTCGCAAAAGGAAACATTAGCACTTTCGTGCTTCCTTTGTTTGACGGCCTTTGGCCGTAAAACAAAGCCACCCGTTTCACGGGTGGTAGTTTACATCGGCTACTTTGGATGCTGAAACGTGGAGCTATAAGGTATGTTTACCATGGTTGTGAGGCGAAAATATGCATGGGCGTTATGCCTGATGATCAGTACTTTAATGTTCTCTTTTTCCTGTAACAAGGAGGAAGAAAAAGAGGAAGGAATCGAATCTGAAAACCTGACAATTCCTGTTATCAGTTCAGTTGAAATCAGGCCGGAGAAACCACTGTCATGTGAAGATCTGGAGGCAATTGTAAAAATTAAAGGGGGTGCTGACGAGGAGTATACGTGGTGGAAGAATGGTAACGAAATTACGGGTGAAGCAGGGAGCACTCTTGGAAGCGAGAGTTTTTTTAAAGGTGACAGCATTGAAGTTGAAGTAATTCCTTATAGAAGGGATGTGAAAGGACAGGCAAAAAGGTCTGAACCCGTTGTCATTTTAAATAGTCCTCCTATTATCAAGTTTGCCGGGATCGAGCCTTCACCTGCATATTCCAGGGATGATCTGAAGGCTAAGGTTGATGTTTTTGATGCTGATAGTGACTATATTCGATACACTTTTCAGTGGGAAAAGGATAATAGGGAAATTCCGGGAGAGACCGGTTCCACCTTTCCAAGTTCCTATTTTAAAAAGGGAGATAAGGTCAGCTATTGGGTAGGGGTATCTGATGGTGAATCAGAAGAAGTGGTACGCCATTCCACGACAAGTGACATCTTAAATAGTCCCCCCTCCATAATCTCCCAGTCATCCGGAAAGGTTACCGGGGAATCTATTTATGAGTACAAAGTAGTTGCAGAAGATGCTGATGGCGATTCGTTAACCTACAGACTCGCTTCTGCTCCTGAAGGTATGACTATAAATCCTTCTAGCGGGGTGATTAAATGGAATGTAGGGGAAAAACAAAAGGGAGAAAATCATGAGTTTAAGGTGATTGTAGAAGATGCAGAGGGGGCATTGTCCATTCAACCCATAACCCTTAAAGTTACTTTTAAGTAAATTCATAATTAGATTAAGGCGCAGATTCTCAAGATCTTAAAAATCAAAATCGAAGGTTACGTTTTACAGCCTGCAAATTATATCGGCTTGCGGGCTTGTCAGCCTAATTAATTAGTAAGGTTCAGATGGTGGAAATAAAGAAGGCAATCATTCCGGCAGCAGGGTGGGGCACCAGGCTACTACCCGCAAGCAAGTCAATTCCCAAGGAGATGGTGCCTATTGTAGACAAGCCAGGCATCCAGTATATAGTTGAAGAGGCGATTGCCTCGGGTATCAAAGAGGTGGTCCTGGTTACTGCAAAAGGAAAAGGTTGCATTGAGGACCATTTCGATATTCACCAGGAGTTAGAGAATATTTTAGCGAAGAAGGGAAAAGAGGAGCTTTTAACCGGGATAAAAGAGATCTCCAGAATGGTGAATATCATTTCTGTCAGGCAGAAAGTGCCTTTGGGTACGGGTGATGCAGTTTTGTGTGCCTCCCAGATAGCAGAAGGGGAATGTGTTGCCGTTCTCTTCCCTGATGATTTAATTGATGCGGAAATACCTGTTACCAAACAATTGATGGAGTGCTATAACCGGTATGATGGCGGGGTTATTGCGATACGGGAGGTGCCGGGTGAGGATACCCACCTCTATGGGATCATTGAGGGTGAGGAAATAGAAGATGGGCTCTACCGGATAAGCACTATTGTCGAGAAGCCTTCTCCGGGAACATCTCCATCAAATTTGGCCGTAATAGGTCGCTATATACTTCCACCAGAAATTTTCCCCATTTTAAGGAAGCTTCCCCCAAGCCCTGATGGCGAGGTTCAACTGGCTGAGGGGCTGGTGGAATTAAGCCGCCGCCAAAGTCTCTATGGGTACCAATTCTCAGGAACAAGGTATGATATTGGTGACAAACTGGGATTGGTTCAGGCTTCCGTTGGCTACGCGTTAAAGAGGACGGACATGCGTTCCAGACTAACGCAATGGTTAGATGAGATGTTGCGGGATGAAAGGTGAAGAGAACGCCCCTTTTATAGAAGTAGTAGTAAACCTTCCTCTTACCAAGCTCTTTCACTATAGGGTTCCAGAACATCTTAAATCCAGTGTTGAAGTGGGCAAGAGGGTACTGGTACCTTTGGGAAAACGTAAGGTAACAGGGTATGTAGTAGGTGTAGCCCAAAAGCCGGAAGTGAGTGAGATAAAAGATGTTTTGGATGTTCTGGATGACCAGCCACTCTTTACCTTAAAGCTCCTTTCCTTTTATAAATGGGTGAGTGATTACTATTTTTCTCCCTTGGGGTGGGTAGTTAAAACTGCGCTTCCTGGAAATCTCAGCATGGAGAGCAGGCAGGTAATATCACCTACCGAGGAGGGTAAAAGGTATCTTGCCTTGAAGGACAACTCTCCTGCCATGAAGTTGCTGAAAGAGGCGAGCAATAGGAAAGAGATTACAGTGAGGTCTTTGCTGAAATCCTATAGAGGGGAAGGTTTTTATGCCGTGCTGAATCGTCTTGAGAAAATGGGGTTGATCAAAAGGGAGTTTAAGCAGGTTCGAACTCTGGTAAAGGTGAAGAAAGAGAAGTGGATTAAGATGGATGAAGAGGGGTATCACTTCCTTCAGTCTCCCGACCACTTAAGCTCATTGAAGAAAAGAGCCCCTAAACAGGCAGCACTTCTAAGTTTTCTTGGGGAAAAGGAGAGGGTTCCCTTACAGGGTATAAAAAAAGAGTTTGGCGATTGTGATCGTGCAATTAGAGGCCTTGAGGAGAAGGGGCTTGTTGCCCTGGAATACAGGGAAGTCTACCGTGACCCTTTGCGTGGAGAGGAGGTTATGTCTGAGGATATACCCCAACTCAGTTTACAGCAGAAGAAAATCATGAAGAAGATCAAGGAGGGTATTGCATCTGAAAGTTATACCCCTTTCCTTCTCTACGGTGTAACGGGAAGTGGAAAGACCGAGATTTACCTTAAGTCTATTGAGGAGGTGCTTAGACAGGGCAAGGAGGCACTTGTCCTGGTTCCGGAGATTTCACTTACTCCCCAGCTGGTAAATCGATTCAGGGCCCGTTTTGGAGATACTATTGTCCTTCTCCATAGTCGCTTATCTCCTGGAGAGCGATATGATGGATGGAGACGCATCCGAAAGGGCATGGTAAAGATTGTGATTGGTGCCCGATCGGCTATCTTTGCCCCCTTTTCTCGTATAGGCATCATTATTGTGGATGAGGAACACGATACTTCGTATAAGCAGGAGGAGAAACTCAGGTATCATGCGAGAGATTTAGCCTTGGTGAGGGCCAAAATCGAGGGTGCGGTGGTTATCCTGGGTTCGGCTACCCCATCGTTAGAGTCTTACTATAATTCGAAGATCGGCAAGCTTACCTTACTTAGTCTCAGCGAACGGGTGGGGGGCAAGTCGTTGCCAAAGGTAGAAGTTGTTGACATGAGGGAAGAAAATTCAAGTCAAAAAGGCAGAAACAAGGAACTCTCACGCAGGCTTAAAGAGGCCCTTTCAGAGCGGTTGAACCATGGTCAGCAAAGTTTGTTGTTTCTTAACCGTCGTGGGTTTGCTCCTTTTGTCACCTGTTGGGAGTGTGGCTATGTGTTTGGTTGTCCTAACTGTAGTGTTTCTCTCATTCACCATCAGAAAGGGAAGAATTTAAAGTGTCACTATTGTGGATACACTATTGCTACCCCTGATTACTGCCCTCAGTGTGGGGGCATGCGCGTTCAATTACTGGGCTGGGGGACGGAAAGGCTGGAAGAAGAGGTAAAAGAGTTATTCCCCGGAGCGCAGGTCGCGAGGATGGATCGGGATACCACAGGGGGGAAGGAGGGACACAAGAAGGTTTTAAAACGGTTCATCGACAGTAAAGAGGGGATTCTTATTGGTACCCAGATGATTGCTAAGGGACATGATATACCACGGGTAACCCTGGTAGGAGTAGTGTCAGCTGATCTGACTTTAAACTTTCCCGACTTCCGCTCAAGTGAGAGAACCTTTCAGCTGATTACCCAGGTAGCGGGAAGGGCTGGGAGGGGTGATATTCCAGGTGAGGTAATCGTCCAGACCTTGCATCCTTACCACTATAGTATCAAGGCTTCTCAAGAACAGGCGTTTTCTCAATTTTACCAGGAAGAAATCAAATTCAGAAAGGAACTTAACTATCCACCTTTCAGCCGGTTGATCAACTTTAAGATGGAGGGAAACAGTAAAAGTAAAACGGCTGCTTTTGCGCAAAAGGTGGGCACACTGGCCCATACCCTTTGTGACAAAAAGAGCAGGTATCGGAGAGATATCGAAATTCTGGGGCCTTCTGCTTCACCCTGGGAAAAGATAAAAGGGAAATATCGCTTTCAGATGTTAATTAAAGGATCCCCGCTTACCTCTCTCCGTAGTTTTGCTTCTCATCTTTTAAATCAGGTGCCCATAATGCTCAGGAGAGATGGGGTGAAATTTTATGTAGATGTTGATCCGGTATCTTTGTTATAATGGATGCCGTTGGTTGGGTGGCATTTGGCCATTTTTCAGGTTGCGTTTGAGCTTCTGGTATGAGAATGAGTAGAATCGGTTACGGGTAAGGTAAAGCTAATATGAATACAATCTGTTATGCAACCGTGTGACGAAAGACGAAACTGACGACTTCGTAAAAAGTCCATCTGCTGCGTTGCGCTTCATCTTTAGTCATTCGACGTACCTCTAAGTACGCCTCATTCCTAAAGATTCTCGCGCCTTGTATCTGAATCTTTTTACTGTGTCGTCTAATTTTTAACTTTTCACGAGTTCAACGAAACTCGTCCCGTTAGAAAACGAAACTTTTTAAAGTTTTTTGCCAGTGAAGGGTTTGTGCAATTAAAAAGACTTGATGAGTTCTGCTGGTAACAAACAATTCAAACAGGGCAAGTAGCGCAACCGAATAAAAAATAACCAT
Organism: Thermodesulfobacteriota bacterium; assembly: GCA_036446115.1. Taxonomy (GTDB): domain Bacteria; phylum Desulfobacterota; class WTBG01; order WTBG01; family WTBG01; genus JAZFSJ01. The sequence continues at coordinate 7,456 of JAZFSJ010000430.1, forward strand.
GATGGTAGGGCCAAATAGTAAAATCTAATATTTGCAATTTAAATATTTTCTGCTTAATATATATCTTTACTGTAAACCGAAGGAGGGTTAAATGGAAGAGAAAGACTTGACTAAGATGACCGTAACAAAACTGAAAGAAGAGGCCAAAAAATATACGAGTATTCATGGTGCCACGGCCATGAAGAAGGAGGAGTTGATCAGGGCCATTGCTGATGCTCGGGGTGAACCCATTGACATTAAGAAGAAGAAACCAAAGAAGAAAAAGGTGGTGAGTATTGCTGATGTAAAAAAGCAGATCAAGGCCCTTAGGGAAAAGAAGGAAGAAGCGAGAAAGACAAAAGATGGAAAAACAGTTGACCGTTTAAGGAAAAAGATAAAGAAATTGAAGAGGGACACTAGGAAGTTTGCAAAAGAAGAATCTGAAATCGCTGCGGAGAAAAAGACCGCTGCGGAGAAAAAGACCGCTGCGGAGAAAAAAACCGCTGCGGAGAAAAAGGCTGCTACTGAGGATAAAACCCCCGCTGAGAAAAAGACCGCTCCTGAGGACAAGGCTACTGCTGAGAAAAAGACCGCTCCTGAGGACAAGGCTGCTACTGAGAAAAAAACCGCTCCTGAGAAAAAGGCTGCTACTGAGGATAAGACCCCCGCTGAGAAAAAGACCGCTCCTGATGACAAGGCTACTGCAGAGAAAAAGGCCGCTGCCGAGGACAAGGCTGCTACTGAGAAAAAAGCCGCTGCTAAAGACAAGCCTACTACCGAGGGTAAGGCTGCTGCTAAGGATAAGGCTGAAGCTGAGAGTAAAAAAGAGGAAAAGGGATGATAAAGGATAAAATAAGGAGTGATTTGACGAAGGCCTTAAAGAACAGGGAAACCTTAAAGGTATCCACCTTGAGGATGATGCTCGCCGAGATTGTAAACAAGGAGAAGGAAAAGGGAGAGTCTGTCGTCGAAGAAACTGCCGTGAAGATTTTCTACACTATGATCAAAAAGAGAGAAGAGGCAGCAGGTCACTATAAAGATGCGGGGAGAGAGGATGCTGCTCAGAAGGAGAAAGAGGAGAGTGTTATTATAAAAAGTTATTTGCCCCCCCAGCTTGGTGAGGATGAAATCAGAGAGGAAGCAAAGAAGGTTATCGCCGAGGTGGGGGCCCATGATCTGAAGGGATTGGGGAAGGTTATGGGTGTCTTATCTAAGAGATTGTCTGGGAAAGCATCTGGTAAGGAGATGAGCAGGATTGTAAAAGAAGAGATTGAAAAGCTGCAACAAAAAGTAAACGACCACCCGTAAAATAAAAGAGATACGAGAGTACCTATGGTTTCCATTTGAAAACCCCGTCGAAGCACGGGGTTTACTATTTCCGCTTGTTTAATTTCACAGTTCGGTGGTTCTAAAGAGTAAAGTGCCAATGGAAGTAGCTACTAGAGCGAAAGCGATTAAGGCCAAAAGGTTTACCCAGAGGGGAAAGGTGGAGGTGCTGACCATACAGAATCTCAAGGCGTCAACTCCGTAGGTCAGGGGGTCGATATACACGAACCACTTTAACCACTCCGGTAATTTGTCGAGTGGGAAAAAGGCGCCAGAGAGGAAGAAAATAGGCATAATCACAAAATTCATGATGAGGGAGAATCCGTGGAAGTCTTTCATGCGGCTGGAAAAGGCTATTCCCACCAGTACGAATCCTGTGGCAATCAGTATCATTACGGTGAGCAAAAGTATCAGCCTTAAGGGGCCAGGAAATTTTATTCCAACAGCAAAGCAGACAACGAGAAAAAGCAGGGCCTGAAACATGGCGGTGGTTACCCCTCCCAGTGACTTTCCAATAATAATCGAGGTTCGGGAAATTGGTGCTACCAGCATCTCTTTGAGGAACCCGAACTGCCTGTCCCAGATGATCATTATTCCGAAAGAGATGGAGGAAAAGAGCAGGACCATGCCGATCATGCCTGGAGCGAGAAACTCCATATAACTCAGCCTGCCGATGGTGAACGCCGAATTGAGTCCGGTTCCAAGGATTATCAGAATAAGAGAGGGGAAAGCGAGGCTTCCTATGATTCTGCTTTTTGACCGGATGAATCGCTTAATTTCCCTAAGCCAGAGTATGTAAATGGCATCAAAATTCATCGTGATCTGCTCCTCCTCCTCATTCTCACCTCATCGGTCCAGCTGGCTTCTTCTTCCCGGATGGTTTTTCCCGTGAAGTGAAGGAAGACATCTTCCAGCGTGGGTTTGTGGATGGTAATAGAGTCGATAGTTATCCCCTGCTCTTGGGCTAGCTTAATTAATAAGGACAGTTTCTGGTCGGCTTCTTCTACTGTGAGATGGATATAACCATCGTGTCTGTTCACATTCTTGATCCAGGGTTGCTCGGGATAAAATTCATCCTCTGTCTTTATAGAGATTACCTCTCCCCCGATTTCCTTTTTTAACCCTGAAGGGGTATCGATAGCCGATATCCTGCCTCGGTCAATAATGGCTATCCGGCTACAAAGGGTGTCGGCCTCGTCCATGTAGTGAGTAGTCAAGATAATGGTTACCTTGGTGTCACGGTTCAATCTTTCAATGTATTCCCAGATATGTCGCCTGGTTTGAGGATCGAGCCCCAGGGTCGGTTCATCTAAAAAGAGCACCTTTGGTTGATGGAGTAATCCCCTGGCGATCTCTAACCTCCTTTTCATCCCCCCGGAAAAGGTTTTGACCAAAACCTTTTTCTTATCACTAAGTTCAACCAATTCAAGGAGCTCTTCCATCTTCTGCTTCCTTCTCTCTTTAGGAATGTGGTAGAGCCTTCCGTGGAGGTCGAGATTTTCACCGGCGGTGAGCTGGTCGTCAAGGCTGGGGTCTTGAAAAACGATGCCTATGCTCCTTCGCACTGCATCTTTGTCTTTTTTGATATCATGGTTACAGACAGTAGCAGTTCCGGAGGTGGGATTCAACAGGGTGCAGAGAATGTTTAAAATGGTGGTTTTCCCTGCCCCATTAGGCCCCAGCAACCCGAAGACTTCCCCCTGGTTAATGGAAAAATTAACGCCATCGACTGCTTTAACCTCTTTAAAATATTTTTTTAAATCGTATAGTTGAATAACGCTAGAACTCATATCCTTAATAACTCAGCCGTGTTTTGTCATTATCCCTACAGAAAAAGGAATACATACAGGATGTTTTAATTAGAGTATTGACATTGAGTTTTGATTTTGTAATAATTAGCACACAAACAAATTATTTGCAATAAATTTATGCAGTAGTTTATATCAAAAAAAGGGGGTAAATATGATGAAAGAAGATAATCTAAAGGGTAAGAAAAAGGTTTTTTTCAGGTGTTTTGTCTCAACTTTTTTCCTTTTTATCTTTGCTGTCTACCTGTGTTTTTCACCAGGTTTCCTTTCTGCCCAGGAGACCGATGCGGAAGAGTTGAATCTTATTGAGGAAAACAAGGTAGAGCTTTCCTTAAAGAGTGTAATGGTCTTGGCCCTAAAGAATAATTTACAGATTGCCTTTGAGAGTCTGGGGCCAGGGATTTCTGAAACCGAGATCGATCGGGAAAAATCTGTTTATGATCCCAATATTTCTCTTCAATTAAGTAAGGATAGGAGGGTAACGCAGGTGGGTAATTTTCTCTCCGGTGCCGGTAATGATAGTGTGTGGCAGCAAAATTGGGGTCTTGAAGCCGATGTGAAAAAGAAATTTGTCACAGGAACCTCAGCCGAACTGAAGTGGAACGGGACTGATTCGACTACTGATTTTCTTTTTCAGTCACTTAATCCTCAGTATCAATCGGAACTAAACCTCTCGCTTACCCAGCCGCTGTTAAGGGATTTTGGTATAGATGTGGGAAAGAGCATGATTAAAATTGCCAACCTCAATTTTAAGATATCTGAGGAACAGTTCAGGAAGAATGTAATGGATATCCTCTATCAGATTGAGCGGTACTATTGGAATCTCTATTTCCAGATAAAGGATTTGGAGGCGAGGGAGAAATCACTCAAATTGGCCGAAGATCTTTTAAGGGAGTTCAAAATAAAGATAGAAGCAGGCACCCTGGCCCCCGTAGAGATTTACCAGGCTGAAGCGGAGGTGGCAGAGAGAAAACAGGATCTGATCGTGGCAAAGGATCTGCGTAGGGATACGGAGGATGATTTGAAGTCTGCCTTGAATTTTTATGAGAAGGAGCAGTACTGGGACCTTACGATTATTCCTGCTGATGCACCGCGGCCTACCGTTATGAAAGAGGAATTGATGGAGAGCATGAAAGAGGCCTTTGAGTACCGCCCTGACTATAATCAGGCGAAGATGGACATAGAGGCAAGAAACATAATGGTGAAATATACTAAAAATCAGGTGCTGCCGAGGGTGGACATCTTCGGTACCATCGGCACCATGGGGCTGGGTGGCCGTAGCAGTTCAGAGACAGCGGACTTTATGGGAGGAGGCGGGGGCTTTTTTCAAAACTTGTTTGCTGAAAAACCGGACCTCTGGTCGAGACATTGGGATGATGTCGCAGATAGCATGGCCTCAGGGGATTTCTATAATTACCTGATTGGGTTAAAGATCGAATTTCCTTTAGGAAACCGGTTTGCCAAGAGTCAATATTCCAAAGCCAAGATTGAGGTTGCCCGAGCAGTAACCTGGCTTAGGGATTTAGAAAATACCATTATTAATGAGGTAAGAGAGGCGGTAAGACAGGTGGAGACCGATACGGAGAGAGTTAAAGCAGCAAAGGCGAGTTTGAGGTTCTCTCAAGAGAAATTAAAGGCAGAAGAAAAAAAGTATGAAGTGGGTCTCTCCACCACCCACGACCTGTTAGAGTTTCAGGAAGATTTAGCCCGGGCAACGAGTAGAGAGGCACTGGCACGTGCTGATTATATGAAGAATCTGGCTGATCTGGCGCGGGTTAAGGGTATGCTGTTGAAGAAAAACAATATTGCTGTAAATTAAAAACAGGTTGGGGTGAGGTGATATATGATAGTAAAATTTGATCGGGCCGGTCGTTTGATGGGTATGCTTCATCGGGCCTTGCGGCGCAAGTATGATAGCCAACTTAAGGGCTTTGGTTTAACCCCCTGTCAGTTTGAGGTGCTCATGGTTTTATGGGAAGAAGAAGGTATATTGCTAAGCGAGCTCGGTAGAAGGGTATCGAGGGATGGACCCACTATTACCGGGGTGGTTGATCGGATGGAAAAAAAGTTATTGGTGAAACGAAAGAGAGATTCCCATGATCGGAGGGCAGTCAGGGTGTTACTTACCTCCAAGAGCAAGGGCATGAAAGAACAGCTTTCTGCCACTAAAAAACGTGTTCTGCAGAAAATTGCCAGGAACCTTTCCAGCAAGGAAATAGCCAGCTTGGAATCTGTATTGGTTAAAATGATGAAAAATATGGGAGAAGAGCTTTTGAGTAATTAACCCTGCAGCATACCGTTAACTGAATACATACGCTTTAAGTTCTCGAATCCGCAAACACTGTTTGGCGACTAAATGGAGAAGATTTAAAAAATGAGACTAAAAATAGCTGTGCTACTGGGTGGCTGCTTTTTAATTGCAATAATCTGGCTTGCGCGAGATGGAGAGAATTCCAGCTCTGAGAACTTGAAGGAAGAGACTGAGCAGTCAAATGCCTTTCCTGTTGAGGTTACCAGGGGAGTCTTTGAAGATGTTGAACATACCCTGGAGGCAGTAGGGAGTTTCTTGCCTGAGGATGAGGTAACGGTGGGGGCAGAGGAGAGTGGTGTTATTAAAAAGCTCTTGGTGGATGAGGGTTACCAGGTAAAAAAGGGTGATGGTCTCCTTAAAATTGATGATGAGAGGCTTCGTCTGGAGGTAGAAGAAAGTGAGGCCAGGCTGAAAGAGGCCAGATCCAGGCTTGAGCATTCTCAGTCAACTCTTAAGCGGATGACAAACCTTTTCCAAGAGGGGGTTATCGGCCAGCAGGAGTTTGATGATGCGAAAAACCAGACTTCATTAAATCAGGCGATTGTTGAAAATATAAGAGCCAGATTAAGGAGATTTAAAAAGTCACTCAGGGATACAAGGGTTATTGCACCCATGGATGGTGTAGTAAGTGAAAGGATGGTATCTGCGGGAGAGTATGTGAAAGTGGGGGCAGATCTGGTAAAAATAGTCGACTCCAACCCGCTTAAACTCACCTTTACCCTTCCTGAAAAGAATGCAGGAGAGATTGAGACAGGCCAAAAAGTACGGGTAACAACGAGGGTCTATCGGGACGAGACCTTTGAGGGTGAAATATATTTTATCAATCCCAAGCTGGATCCTAACACACGTACTATTGAAGTTAAGGCCTGGGTAGATAACAGTGAGTATAAGTTGAGGCCGGGCTATTTTGTAGATGTCAGAGTGCTTCTGGGGAAACGGAGATCCCTGGTTCTTCCGGAGAGCGCGGTCATAGTGCGTGAGGGCAGGGTAGTAGTTATGGAAGTTATGGATGGGAGAGTTAAGTACAAGAGAGTTACTCCGGGTGTTCGTTACGATGGAAAGGTGGAAATCCTTGACGGTATATCGCCGGAGGATGACATTGTGGTATCCGGTCGAAGTGAAATCACTCAAGGGACTAAAGTTGCCATAACTCCATCTAAGTTATAGGGGAATAATTAGTGTTTTTATCCAATATAGCAATACGCAAACCGGTGTTTGCCACCATGATGATTGCGGCCCTGCTCCTCTTTGGGATTATAAGCCGGCAGAGGATAGGCGTGGCGCTCTATCCGCAAGTGGATTTTCCCAATGTGAGCGTTACTACCCTGCTGCGGGGTGCAAGTCCGGAAGTAATAGAGACAGAACTGACCGATCCTATCGAGGATGCTATCAGCTCGGTGGAGGGTATTAAGCATATCAGTTCTTCCAATTTGCAGGGTTCCTCCCAGGTGAAGATAGAGTTTGACCTGGAGAGGGATATCGATACCGCAGCCCAGGATATCCGGGATAAGATATCTTTAGCCAACCGTTTTCTTCCCAAAGATATTGACCCGTCCGTGATCAATAAGGTGGATATGGCTGCCCACCCCATAATTTGGCTTTCCGTGAGTGGGAGTGTACCCCGAAAATATCTGGGACGGGTTGCCGATGAAATGTTCAAGCCCCGGATAGAAACGTTGCGGGGCGTTGGGACCATTGTGATTGGCGGCCTGCAAGAGAGGGAAATGCGGATATGGCTCGATGCTCAAAAGATGGAGGCTTATCATATCACCGCAAGTGATGTGGAGGCTGCGCTGCAAAATAAAAACATTGAATTGCCCGGGGGAAGAATTGAAAGTGCAACCCGTGAGTTGACGGTAAAAACCATGGGTGAGCTTGGAAGCACAGATGCCTTCAACCGCCTTATTATCGCGTACCGGGAAGGTACCCCCATTCGGTTGCAGGATATCGGGTTCGCAGAAGATGGTGTGGCTGATCAGCGATCTGTAGGCCGTTTTCAGGGTGTCAATTCCCTGGGCATGGGTATTGTGCCGCGCTCAGGAGCCAATCATGTTGAGGTATGTAACCGGGTCAAAGAGACGATGAGGAAGCTTCAGAAGATTGCCCCACCAGGGGTTAATCTAGCAGTTGCCTTTGACGCCTCTGTATTTATTAAAAATTCTATTGCCGATGTGCAATTCGATCTTCTCTTTGGTGCCCTGCTTGCGTCTCTGGTGGTGTTCCTTTTTCTGAGAAACTTGGGAAGTACTATAATTATTGCCCTGGCCATCCCCACCTCTCTTATCGGTACCTTCAGCATCATGTACGCGCTGGGGTTTACCATGAACAGCATGACCATGCTGGCAATGAGCCTCTGCGTTGGTCTTGTCGTTGATGATGCCATCGTGGTGCTGGAAAACATTTTCCGTCACGGAGAAATGGGAGCAGATCCCATCCGGGCTGCCCGGGAGGGGACCAGTGAGATTGCCTTTGCAGTCATAGCTGCAACGCTTGCTATTGTGGCAGTTTTTATACCGGTTGCGTTTATCCGTGGTATTATAGGCAGGTTTTACTTTCAATTCGGGGTTTCAGTGTCGGCTGCAGTGCTGATTTCCCTTTTTGTGGCCTTTACCCTTACCCCCATGCTCTGCTCTCGCTTTTTGAAAGTTAAAAAGAGACATGGAAAGATTTATAATTCCCTGGAGGATGCCTTTTTAAAGATCGATGGGTTTTACAGAAAAAGTCTGGCACTGTGTCTTGAGCATCGTTTTTTAGTGATAACAGCTGCGGTAGTTATTTTTGTTTTCAGTATGGGTTTTTTTGGGATTCTCGGCAAAGAGTTGATCCAAAAAGAGGACCGCGATGACTTTGTGGTCAGGTTAGAGACTCCCGTGGGCACTTCCCTGGCAGCAGGGGATAAGAAGCTTGCCCAGTGTGAGGCGGTTTTAAGAACCCTTCCTGAGGTTACAAGTGTTTTTGCCCTTATGGGGGCAGGGGGGTTCAGGGGAGTTACCAATAAGGGCTTTATGTTTGTCCAGATTAAGGATGCGAGCGAAAGGGAGAAAAGTCAGGAAGAGATCATGTCTTATTTAAGAAGGGAACTTAACAGGATATCAGGAGTAGTTGCCTTCGTTGAAGATATCACCGCAATGGGGGGTGGCGGGATGGGGAGGAATGCCCCGCTTCAATTCAGAATCAAAGGCCCGGATCTCTCCCAACTCAGTGATATATCGACCAGGATTGTTTCACAGTTGAGAAGCATTGATGGCATTGTGGGTGTTGGCTCTGACATGGAGCTGACTAAACCTGAAGTAAGGGTCTATATTGACAGAGATAAGGCAGGAGACCTGGGGGTGGATGTGAGGGTTATTGCCTCTGCCGTTAATACCTTAATTGGTGGCAGGGAGGTGAGTCAATTCAGGTCCGGCGGCAGGAGCTACGATGTGAGAGTTCGTCTTATACCCGAGCAGCGGTCCATGTTCCAGGATATTAATCGTCTGCTGGTGAGAAATAACAAGGGGGAACTGGTTCGCCTAAGTAATGTGGTTGAAGTGCGGGAAGAGGTAGGCCCCGATATCATTAATCGCTTGGACCGCCAGAGAAGCACTACCATCTTTGCAGGCCTTGAAAACAAAACTCTTGGTGAGGCTGTTGAGCAGACTAAGAAGATTGTTCAAGAGACACTTCCTGCCGGGTATACCATCGAATTTGCAGGCCAGGCAGAAACCATGGCGGAAACATTTCAATCTATCATATTTGCATTTTTTCTTACCATCATCATTACCTACATGGTGTTAGCTTCCCAGTTTGAAAGTTTTATCCACCCCTTTACCATTATGCTGGCGCTTCCCCTCAGTATTGTTGGTGCGCTGGGATCTCTGTTTCTCACCGCAAATAGTATAAACGTCATGAGTCTCATTGGTATGCTTATGTTAATCGGTCTGGTGGTAAAGAATTCAATCCTTTTAGTGGACTATACCAACACCCTGCGCGAGCGCGGTTTGGAAATGAGAGAGGCAGTGCTTGAGGCCGGACCAGTAAGACTTCGCCCTATACTTATGACCGCTATCTCAACCATTGCCGGGGTTCTGCCCATTGCCCTGGGTCTGGGAGCCGGTGGTGAGTCCAGAGCACCTATGGCAATTGCCGTTGCGGGAGGAATGACCACATCAACCGTTCTTACCCTTTTCGTCATCCCTGTTGCGTATACCTTGATTGATGATATCGCTCGAAAATTTAGAGTGAAAAAGGGAAGTTAGGCTATAAGAAGAAAATCGATAATTAAGGGTTGACAAGCAGCTCTGATTCATATAATAGTTTGATATGCTAACTATTATAAACTCTAATTAATATGGGGAAGGGGGCCACAGCAGTGGAGAGGGCAAATAGTGCTCAAAATACGATAATCAAGTCACTTAGTAAAAATGATTGGAATACTATCTTGCAGAGGATAATGACTTCCTATAATGATATTTCCAGAAGCATCAATCCTAAGGGCCTACTTGAGATTAATCTCACCTCTGCTCAGATCAAATTACTTACTTGCTTCAGTGACAGGGAAGAACTGACTATGACGGAGTTGAGTCGGAACCTTGGCGTGAGTATGCCTACTATGACGGCGATGGTTGACCGTTTGGTCAACAGTAAAGTGGTAAAACGGGAGCGGGATACTATAGATCGAAGGGTAGTAAGGGCAATGCTGACTGATTTGGGGAGAAAAGTGCTCAAGAAACTGGTAAGGATCAGAAGAAAGGAAATGGAGAAGATATTGATAAATCTTAGTGAAGAGGAAATGAAAGATTTCATCACCTCTATGGAGATGGTGGCACGATTACTGGCGAAAGCAAGGCACAAGCGAGATATGGAAAAGGGAGTTTAGTGAACTGATTACAGCCGATTAATGAATTTTAAAAACAAGTTTGGTAAAAAAACAAAAAGGAGGATGAGATATCTTTAGGTGGAAAAATTTGCTGATTTTGTGATGAGAAAAAGAGTCCCTATACTTCTTTCTTGTATAGGTATTACGCTCTTCTTTCTCTACACATTAATA
>JAZFSJ010000431.1:0-4288 GCA_036446115.1 Thermodesulfobacteriota bacterium
GAGCAACAGCGGCCGCAGTTCCCTCCTCTCTTTCTTCCACCCCAAGTTCAAGCACACTACCTATAAAAGCCTTTCGTGAAGGACCAACCAGGATGGGCTTGCCCAAATCTTTTAATAACGATAAGTGTTTTATAATCTTTAGATTACCATCGGGTACAGACTTGCCAAAGCCAATACCGGGGTCCACTATAATTTTTGCCGAATCTATTCCCGCTGATTCAGCATATGCTATCCTCTCCTTAAGGAAGGAGAAGATTTCAGACATGAGGGAATGGTATGTCACATGCTGCTGCATTGTTTGCGGGAATCCTTTCATATGCATTAACACTACCGGAGTTTCATATTCTGCTGCGAGAGGGGCCATCTCAGAATCAAATCTCAAGGCGCTAATATCATTAATCATCACCGCTCCCGCCTTAAGAGCCTCTTTGGCTACCCCCGCTTTGGTGGTATCAATAGAAATAGGCACCTCAATCTGTGAGGCAAGTCTCTCTATCAATGGTATCACCCTTTTTAGTTCCTCTTCCAAAGAAACCGGTTTTGCCCCAGGGCGCGTAGACTCACCACCCACATCAATAATATCAACCCCCTCCTCAACCATTTGATGAGCATGGGTTAAAGCCCTCTTGTGGTCAATGAACTCACCCCCATCTGAGAATGAATCAGGAGTTATATTCAAAATACCCATAATATGGGTTCGCTCAGCAAAGTTAAGGATATACTTTCCACACCTTAAGATGAGCTGGCTATGCATCTTATGTTCCACATTGGAAATAGTGTTGGAATCAATTTCTAAGCGTTTTTCGTTCGATTTCAAAATAGGTCACTCTGTAGGTTGCCATCAGCATACGTTAAAAGGCTTTTAGCTCATTTACTTAACTTTCTGATGACAGGTAAAAGGCTGGAAAGAAAAGCGAAGATAACTTTTTAAACGGAAAATTTTTCAAGAGGATACAACTCTTATGTGCGCAATTTTCTCACTTTCTCCTTATCAGATCCTTCACTAATAGGGTCGTTTCCATTCATGATCTTTTCTATTTCATTATTATCTAACACTTCCCTGTCCAGAAGTTCCTTGGCAAGCCGATGCAGTAAGTCCATATTTTCGCTAATCAGTTTCTTCGCCCGCTTATGGTTTTCCATAACGATTCTTCTCACTTCCTGATCTATTTTAATAGCGGTATCTTCACTATAATCACGATGTTGAGCAATTTCACGGCCCAAAAAGATCTGTTCTTCTTTTTTTCCAAAGGTAAGAGGCCCCAGCTTCTCACTCATCCCCCAATCGCACACCATTTGCCTGCCCAAATCTGTTGCTCTCTCTAAATCGTTACCTGCCCCAGTACTCACATCTTCTCTGACGATTTCTTCTGCAGCCCTCCCACCCAATAAGACGGCAATTTCACCCATAAGGAACTCTTTGGGTTTGGTGTATCTCTCATCCGGTAAATAGTGGGTCTGCCCCAGCGACCAGCCGCGGGGAACTATGGTTACTTTATGAATGGGATCAGTTCCCGGTATCAATTTGGCGACCAGAACATGCCCTATCTCATGGTAGGCGGTGTTTTCCTTATCCTCGGGGCTAATAATCATACTCTTGCGTTCTACCCCCATTAATACTTTATCTTTGGCAACTTCAAAGTCTGATTTTTCAATCTCCTTTTTTTCGTTACGGGCCGCCATTAAAGCTGCTTCATTGACCAGATTAGAAAGATCTGCACCACAAAAACCCGGTGTACCCTTGGCCACTGTTTCTAAATCTACATCATCTGCCAGAGGTTTATTTTTACTGTGTACTTTTAAAATACCCTTGCGACCCTTTATGTCAGGCAGAGGCACAACCACACGACGATCAAACCTTCCAGGACGAAGCAGTGCAGGGTCCAATACATCCGGGCGATTAGTAGCAGCGATAAGAATTACCCCTTCGTTAGATTCGAAACCATCCATTTCAACCAGCAACTGGTTCAAGGTTTGTTCTCTTTCATCATGTCCACCACCAAGTCCCGCGCCCCGATGTCTACCTACCGCATCAATCTCATCAATAAAGACAATACAGGGGGCATGTTTTTTCCCCTGCATAAAGAGATCTCTTACCCTTGAGGCCCCAACCCCCACAAACATTTCAACAAAATCTGAACCACTAATGCTGAAAAATGGCACCCCGGCCTCACCGGCTATAGCCCGAGCAAGCAGGGTCTTTCCTGTCCCCGGAGCGCCCATCAGGATAACACCTTTGGGTATCCTCCCGCCAAGTACTGTAAATTTCTTGGGGTCTTTGAGAAATTCAATAATCTCCTCCAGTTCCTCCTTTGCCTCATCAATCCCTGCCACGTCTTCAAAGGTAAACTTCTGCTGCTGTTCGGTTAACAACTTAGCCCTGCTTTTGCCAAATGACATCGCCTTCCCACCACCTGCTTGCATTTGCCTCATCAAAAATATCCAGATGGCTATGATAACAACCATAGGAAGCCAGCTAATCAGGATAGTTGTCCACGGCGATTGTTTTTCTGCCTCCCCGATGATAATTACGTCTTTTTCTCTTAAACTCTCAATAAGATTGGTGTACCCAGGGTCAAAGGTCTTAAATTGCTTATTGCTAATTAATATACCTTCAACATTCTCTCCCTGAATGGTCACCTCGCTTATCTCATTCCTTTCAAGGAGATCAAGAAATTCTGTAAAATTAATTTCCTCAAGTCTCGTCGGGGTACGACTAAACAAATTAATCAAGAGCACAAAAACCAGCACCACGCTCAACCACAGAGCTATATTTTTCTGAATCGGACTCAATTGTACCTTCCTTTCAATAAGTGACAGTAAACTACCACCCGTGAAACGGGTGGCTTTGTTATACGGCCAAAGGCCGTGCAGCAAAGGATCACACCCAAAGGGGGTGATTTTGTTTTAACCGGAACGGGTGAAACAAAGTAGGCACGAAGTGCCTATGGTTTTCTATTGCGACCCTGTGCAAAGCACAGGGGTTTAAGAGCAAACAACAAAGGAAGCACGAAAGTGCTAATGTTTCCTTTTGCGACCCCGTGCAAAGCACGGGGTTTCTAAAGCAAACAATTATATAATCTTTACGATTCTAACACAAACATCATAAATCGGCAAACTAATTATCGCAAAAACTACCATTAAATCCACAATTTCTGTCCCCGCATATCAAATAGTGCAAGATTCATGACGCAATATGCATAACCAATAATGATGTTCTCGTAAAAAGTCTTTAACTGGACGACACAGTAAAAAGCTCCAGATGCAAGGCGCGTGAATATTTAGGAATGAGGCGTACTTAGGGGTACGTCGGAATGACTGAAGATGAAGCGCAACGTAGCAGATGGACTTTTTACAAAGTCGTCAATGATGGTTTACTTAATTTCTATCTTAAGTACCTTCCTCGTTTCCCTGGTCACTCTTAAGCGATGGTTGATTCTCATTCCTCCTACCCATCCCAGCATACTATCAAAGAAGAATATAGGGACACGTTTTCTCTCTCTAAGTGGCACCTTTTCATCAATAAAAAAGTCCTTAACTTTCTTCTCCCCCTTCATTCCCAGCGGTTGAAACTTGTCTCCGGGTCTGGTATTTCTTATAGTGAGAGGCATAATAACCTTCCCTTCATCCAGGTACGCAATTTGAGGGTTTTCCTTTTTAATAAGCTGATCTCCTCCTTTAATGGTCTTAAATCGCATTTCTTTTCCGATCTCTTCAATGTTTATCTGATCAGGAATGGAGGTGAAGCGGTAGTGAAAGGGTGGCGTTGTATTCCGACTATGCGTCACCGTTAAATGGTTATACGATTTTTCCACCCTGATTCCCTCCGGGAGTTTTAACACCTTATTGGGTTTACCGTTTGAAACAACCTTAATAATATCATAGAGATGAGTAGAGCTGATTCGTCTTAAATCTCCCTTAACCTGCTCCAGGGCACCCCTTACACATCTCAACTGGATGGCTGTCGGTATTTCCAAAAGCCTCTTACCATCAATGACTACCGACTCGCCATTTTTTGACACTATCATATCTTTGAGTATATCTTTAACTATACCTTCTAAATATTCGTTTTCCTGTCTTATTATTGAAGCTGTTTGTACAAGACCTTTAACCAGCTGGGGATTGTAGTGTTCCTTCAACAGGGGAAATATCTCATGCCTGATCCTGTTTCTCAGGTAGTCAGTTTTTTGGTTAGAGCTATCAATCACAAAGGGTATTTCCTTTTCCTTGAGATACTCCTCAATCTCCTCCCTGGTGGTTTCAATCAAGGGCCTTATGATTACATTTT
>JAZFSJ010000432.1:0-5200 GCA_036446115.1 Thermodesulfobacteriota bacterium
AAAATAGACCTGTGGATTATAAACGAGCTCACCGGTAAACACATGGCCAGGGAAGCCGGTTTTTCCGATAAGATAGAAAATATTTATGAAGTGCAGAAAGATTATATGTACATGGCATTCAGCAAGAGTACCCCGGATTCGGTAATTGAAAAATGGCAAAAGGCCCTTGATGAAATAAAGGCTGACGGCACATTTGCCCAGATTTTCAGCGAATGGATCATGTTTTCATATACGGAAGAACTGAAACCGGGTATAGAGTTAACTGAAAAAGAGAAGGCATGGATCAATGACCATCCTGTAATAAGGGCTACGTTTGACCCAAACTGGCCTCCCGTGGAATGGATTGACGACAATGGTAATTTTCTCGGATTGACCAAGGATTATATTGCGCTCATGAGAAAAAAGCTTGGTATCAATTTTGAAATCGTCCATTCGAAAAACTGGCCCGATGTTATAAAAAAAGCCAAAAGCCGTGAAATCGATATAATCATAGCGGCCTCTCCATCTGTAAAACGTGATGAATACCTGCTATTTACAAAGCCCTACCTGAACCTGCCTTCTTCAATCGTCGTCAATACTAAGACCCGAGGCGTTCTCACAACGGAAGACACGAAGGGAAAGGCTATGGCCCGGCGTGCTCTCACAATGGAAGACCTGAAGGGAAAGACTGTTTCGGTCGTCTCCGACTTTGCTTTACAGGAATATATTGAAAATAATTACCCCGAAGTGGAGATTGACCTTGTTAACGATACGTTAACAGGATTACTGAAAGTTTCTTATGGAAAAACGTATGCCATGGTGGTTAATAATGCCGCCGCCTCTTATTATACTGAAAAAGCGTTCATCCCCAATCTTCGCATAGTCGGAAAATCCGAGTATGTATTTAACCTTGCTTTCGCATCCAGAAAGGACTGGCCGGAATTAAACAATATTCTGGAAAAGGGTTTGGCTGCTATCACTCCGGGAGACAGGCAGGCCATTTTCCAGAAATGGGTTTCCCTGAAAGAGGAATCCTGGAGACCGAGTAAGGAATTAATGATAACAATTTGTATCCTGCTTGGGATTCTTGTAGTAGGTGCTGTTATAGCATGGTCATGGTCTCTTAAAAAACAGGTTATTCAACGGACAGAAGAACTAAATAAGGAACTTGCAGAACGTAAAAAGACCGCGGAAGAGCTAAAGCGGATGGGTGAAGAGATTACGAAAAATATGAATCTTTTAAAAATGTTACAAGAGGTTTCTTTAGCTGCAAATGAAGCAACAGATGTGGAAGACGCATTGAGTGTGTGTATTAACAAGATTTGCGTCTTTACCGGCTGGCCTGTTGGCCATAGTTATATGCTTGGTTCGACTGGAAAGTTAATGCCGACAAGCATTTGGTATACCAGTGACACAAAGAAATATGAGGCCTTTCAGAAGGTTACCATGGAAATGTTTTTTGGTATCGATGAGGGGCTGCCCGGTAGAGTTTTATCCAGTGGTAAACCACACTGGATTATCAACGTGACTCAGGATACTAACTTTCCCAGGGCACCATTTGCTGAAGACGCAGGTCTTAAAGCGGCTTTTGCGTTCCCTGTATTGGAGAGGGAAGGAACTGTGGCTGTCCTGGAATTCTTTTCTGAAGAAGAGTTCGAGCCTGACAAGGGTATGATGGAAGCAATAACTCTCCTTGCAACCCAGCTCGGAAGGGTAACTGAGCGAAAGCGGGCGGAAGAAAACCTTCGGTTGGCCAAAGAAGCTGCTGATCTCGCAAACATAGCCAAGAGCGATTTTCTGGCCAACATGTCCCATGAGATCCGCACACCTATGAACGGGGTTATCGGAATGGTCGAGCTTCTACTCGATACTGAAATGACCGCGCGCCAGCATAACTACGCTAACGCAATTGAGAGATCCGCGGATTCACTGCTCACCATCATCAATGACGTCCTGGACTTCTCAAAGATTGAAGCCGGGAAACTTGAGTTGGAGCCTATTCCGTTTGATCTGCAGGCGGCAGTGGAGGATGTGGCGCACTTTCTATCGGTTCAGGCCGAACGGAAAAGGATAAAATTGCTGGTACGATACTCTCCGAAGGCGCCCACAAGGATGATAGGTGATGCCGGAAGGATCAGGCAGATCTTAACTAACCTGATCAGCAACGCCATCAAGTTTACCCAGGATGGTCATGTAATGATAGATGTTCAGAGTACATCCATAGAAAATGAAAAAGCGTCTTTTCAGTTCAGAGTTGAAGACACAGGAATTGGCATTGTTGCGGATAAGAGGAAACATATCTTTGATAAATTCTCCCAGGAAGATACTTCTACCACACGCAAATACGGTGGAACGGGGCTGGGGTTGGCTATATGCAAGCAATTGGTGAAGTTGATGAACGGTAATATCTGGGTCACCAGCAAACTAGGTGAGGGAAGTACCTTTACTTTTACTGTCGGCCTTTATCTGGACACTTCTCCAAGAACTGTTGAGAGGAGGTCGAAAGCCGATCTGAAAGGCCTCCGTGTCCTTATTGTTGACGACAACGCTTTCAACCGGCAGATATACACGGAACTGCTTACATCCTGGCATATAAGTTGTGAGGCCGTGGAATCCGGTCAGGAGGCACTGCAACGGCTTCGTTCCAGGGCAGAAGAGAAAGAACCTTACCAGGCAGCACTGGTAGATTTTTTTATGCCGGGAATGGACGGGGAAGCACTGGCAAAGGCCATCAAAACGGACTCTCTGATTCGGGAGACTCTGTTGATTATGTTAACATCGGGAAGCAGGCCGGGTGCGGCCAGGCATCTGGAGGAGCTGGGCTTTACCGCTTATCTTGAAAAACCGGTTAGAAGATATGAACTTATGGACACACTTTCCATTGCATGGGCAGGGTTCAAGGAGGGAAAGACCAGCGGTATGATCAGCCAGCAGGTACTGAATGATTTAAAGGCCAAAGAGAGTTCGCAATATATAAAGAAAAGAGAGGGAACGCTCAAAATCCAGGCGAGCATTCTCCTCGTGGAGGATAATGTGGTGAACCAGGAGGTGGCAGTGGAAAATCTTCAGCAGTTGGGCTGTAAAGTGGAGCTGGCCAAGGATGGGAGCGAGGCTGTTGATTTGACAGAGAGAAACAGTTACGATCTTGTTTTAATGGACTGCCAGATGCCTGTTATGGACGGATTTGAAGCAACAAGACGTATTCGCAAGCGGGAAGAAGGGGGGAAATCCGATACCACGATTGTCGCTATGACTGCCGGGGCCATGCAGGGTGACCGGGAGCGCTGCCTGGAAGCAGGAATGGATGATTACCTGGTTAAACCTGTCCGTCAAAAGGCTCTTTTGGATCTCCTTTTGAAATATTGTAAGACAAAAGACTCCTCTGGCATAGAGGAAAAAAAGATACTGGTGGTGGATGATGAAAAAGGTACATTGGAGATAATAGCTCAAAAACTTATTGAACAGTTTCCTTCAGCGCATGTAAAAACTACTGACAATAGTATACAGGCATGTGTTCTTATCGGGAGTTATTTGCCTGATTTACTGATTACTGATATCTCAATGCCGGGTTTAGGAGGTGCCGAAATAGTAAAATTTATCCGTGGAGAATCCTGTTACCGGAAAATAAATATAATTGCCTTTACCGGACTCGATGATAAAGACGCGAAGATACAGTCACTCCGGGGTCTAGCCGTAGAAGATATTATACAAAAACCTGATTATGCAAACCTGATCTCTGCTGTGGGCCGTTTTATTGAACCGTCTTCAAACAGGGAATACAATGCTTCCGCAATAGCGGCTCCGGTTTCTTCAGAAGTCGAGCCTGAAAGTTCGGGAGAAGTGGAGAGTAGTAAGAATTTGATAGCGGACAGTCCTGATTTGTCTCTGGAACAGGAATCAGGAATATTCAGTATGGAGGAAACTCTGGCACTTGCAGGTGGAAATGTTAAACGCATGAAGCGCTTGATAGAGATTACACGAGAGGATTCCCTGAAGCAGATGGAACAACTACGTAAATCTCTGGAAGAAGGAGACCGCCCTGTAGTAGAGCGGACAGCTCATACCCTCAAGGGGCAGGCAGCTAATTTAGGGGCCAAACCATTCCGGAATCTTGCACAACAGATGGAACAAGCCGCTAAAGGAGGAAGCCTGCAATCTGTCAGTGATATGATGGAAGGTTTTGAGGCAGAGTATGAAAAATTGAATAAAACTCTTGAGGCAATTGATTGGGGTGCAGTAAAATAATTATCTTTTTGTTTGTAAGGAGAGAGGTATATGAAAATACTTATTGCTGATGATGATCCTGCAACCCGTTTTATACTGGAAGATTCATTATCTGAATGGGAATATGAGGTCATTTCTGTCAGTGATGGTGAACAAGCCTGGGAAGTTCTCCATAATGAAGGTCCTCCGAGAATGGCTGTGATAGACTGGTTAATGCCGGGTATTGATGGAGTAACTCTCTGCAAACGCGTGAAGGAAGAAAAGGATAAACCCTTTATCTATATAATCCTTCTTACCGGTAAAAGTGATACCGAGGATGTTGTTGAAGGTTTAAATGCCGGTGCGGATGACTTTTTAAAAAAACCGGTTGATTTATCTGAATTAAGAAGCCGATTAGCAGTGGGAGCAAGAACCCTCAAGTACGAAGAAATGCTTTTGGAGAGTGAGAGAAAGGTTCGGGTAGAATGTTATAACGCACTCAGCGCCCTTGCTGAGGCACGAGATAATGAGACAGGCCAGCATTTGAAAAGAATATGTCTGTATAGCCGTCTTTTGAGTGAGCGGCTCGGTATGAACAGGCAGTTTATGAAAGACATTGAAATATTTTCTGCCATGCATGACATCGGCAAGGTTGGAATTCCCGATGAAATTCTCCTGGCACCTCGAAAACTGAGTTCAAAGGAATTTGAGGTTATGAAAACTCATACAACTCTCGGATATCAGATCCTTAGCGGCCGTACAACATTTGAAATGGCCGAAGATATAGCCCACTATCACCACGAGAAATTTAATGGGAAGGGATATCCGGAAGGGTTGAAGGGTGAAGCTATTCCCATGTGCGGGCGTATTGTTGCTCTTGTAGATGTCTATGATGCCTTATGCAGCAAGCGTCCATATAAAGAATCCTGGAGTCACGCGGACGCGGTTAACCTGATTAAGAATGAACGGGAAGAACACTTCGACCCGGTTGTTACAGATGCTTTCCTTAAAGATGAGG
>JAZFSJ010000433.1:0-3104 GCA_036446115.1 Thermodesulfobacteriota bacterium
TAACTGGACAACCCAGTTTGCGGTGATAAACAGGCTCTTTTTCTGCGCCCAGGGGACCCTGGGCATCGGGGTCAAGGCGGCTGTCACCCTGACCAATCTTTTCCCGGAAAGGAAGTATCTCTTTGTGCAATTGGAATCCATTGACAAGCTGGGTGAATTTTCTCAGAGGCTTTTGCATCAGGAGGCGAATGACGAGTGTTTCGTGGCAAACAGTCTTTATCTTGCCGGCCTTCTGGCTAAAGATAAAGAGGAAATAGGGGCGCTTAAAAAATCACTTCCCTCTTATACTATGGTAATTGGCATCTCAGGAAATGATGAGTCGGAAGTCTCTTATAAAGAGCTCGATATCAAAGATGTCCTCGATCAGTATGGACTCAAGGGAACTTATAATGTGCCGGGTCTCAAAGATATCTCGGCCCGCCTTACAGAAGAAATCAACCATCCCAAGGGGATGGTAAATCAAAGGCGTTATAAAGGGGCATGTAACTATATAGGCTGCATGGTTTCCCAAACCCAGTTAAAGCCGTTTTACGATCTTACCCAAAAGGCGTCAAGTGACAATGGTACCGGAGATTTCGAACTTGGTTTTATGATCATGCCGCTTAACTTCGGAGGAAGTTACTACTTTGAACCCCATATCTATCACAACCCGGATGATGAAAGGGAAAGCGATGCTGCGCGAAGCCTGTTTGTGAACACAAGCAGATCGCTCATTCATGCAGGTAGTTTTTTCCCCAGGCCTTATCCCCTGTGGGCGGAAGAGGTATATTTCAGAATGGGGGCTTATCACCGTAAAATAAAAATGATGAAGAAACTGCTCGATCCCAATAACATCATGAACCCGGGCAAGCTGGCATTGAAGTAGTTACGAAAAACACGAAGCTGCAACCACGAAGAACACGAAGAATCAAGAAGCTGTAAACACGAAGTGCGCGAAGAAACACGAAGGAAAAAACACAATGAAATTCAAGTTTGAATTTGATGAAGAGATGTGGAAAAAAGCGGCATTCTGTGCCCGTTGTGGAACCTGCAGGACAGTGCACGCGGAACAGATCGAAGGGCAGGAGACAGGCTGGCAGTGTCCTTCAGGGACAAACTACTTTTTTGAGGCCTACTATCCCTCCGGGCGCAACTATGCGGCGCTGGCTTTCCAGCGGGGTCAGCTTGATTGGTCGGATAGGGTACTGGATTCGCTTTATTCATGTACCACCTGCGGGTTTTGCCAGTATACCTGTGAGCGCACCAATGTATTAAAACCTACTGAAATCATTCGCTGGATGCGCTCCAAGGCAGTAGAGGCGGGAGTCGGTCCCCTTCCCGCCCAGCGCATTATTGTGCAGAACCTTGAGGCATACGATAATCCCTGGGGGCAGCCCAGGACACGCCGGACTAACTGGACCCGGGATCTGGGTTTTGAAATAAAAGACCTTTCCAAGGGGAAGGAAAAGGCCGAGGTGCTATTTTATCCCGGCTGTACCTATGCCTATGACCCGAGGATTACTGAATATATGAGAGATATTGTAAGGCTGATGCATGAGGCAGGGGTAGACTTCGGTATTTTGGGCAATGCCGAAAAGTGCTGCGGCTCCACCGCCTTTAATCTGGGTTATATAAAAGTGCTTGAGAAGTACGGTACGGAAAACATAGAGGCCTTTAACAAGCTGGGAATAAAAACTATCGTTACGCCCTGTTCCGGCTGCTACAACACCATAGGGAATGTATATGCTCAGTTGGGTGAGTGTAAATTTGAAGTTAAGCACAGCCTGGTGCTGCTGGCCGAGTTGATAGAGCAAAAGAAGCTCAAACCAACCCACTCCATAGATGCTGTGGTTACCTATCATGATCCCTGCCATCTGGGAAGACATGGGAAGATCTTTGATCCCCCCCGTGAGATTATAAAATCGATACCTGGGCTTACGCTTGTAGAGATGAACCGTATAAGAGAATATTCCTTCTGCTGTGGTGGGGGCGGAGGTGCCAGAACGGGGAAACTGGAGTTTGCCCTGGCTACCGCCAGAAGAAGGGTAAAAGAGGCGGAGGGGACAGGGGCAAAGCTTCTGGCTACGGCCTGCCCGTTCTGTGAGCAGAATTTTCTTGATTATATGGATGCCACAGGATCGAGCCTCGACCTGGTTGATGTAGTGGCACTTTTAAAGAGATCTGTCTTTGGTGAGCAGAAAGAAAAGAAATAAGAGTTCGCCGCAGAGAATGCCGAGATCGCTGAGAATATACCACCGGCGATGAATTATTTTATTCTTAAAAACCTCTGCGACCTCCGCGGTTATATTAAGAAAAGAAAGGCGGTTTGATGTTAAAAGAAGTCAAAAAGAAACTACAGGATGTACTGGGAGAAGAGTGGGTCTCTGATGAGCCGGTTGACTGCATCCCTTACTCCAGGGACTTGATCACCGACGGGCTTAAGGCGTATGCCGAGAGGCGTCCCGATATGGTGGTGATGCCGGGCTCTACCCTGGATGTGCAAAACCTGATGAAGGTTGCCAACCAGTACCAGGTGCCGGTTCACCTGATTGGGGGTGGGATTACGCTGCTGGGAGGTTCTATCCCCGTTACCGGCGGTATTATGGTAGATATGAAAAGAATGAAAGGTATCTCCCTTGACAGAGAAAACCTGACTGTTACTGTGGAAGCGGGTGTCTTTGTAACTACACTCACCGGCCACTTTAAGAACCTTTCCGAGAAGGAACAGTTCCCCTGGCGTCCCTACTTTACCGGTGCCCCCGGACCCTCTTTGAATAACGCAACCAATATCTTCCAGGGTATTAACAAATTTGCCGGTTTAAAGTATGGGGTGGGTATTCAAAACATCGTTTCTCTGGAGATTGTACTTCCGGACAGCTCAGTCTTTAATACTTCAACCGGTGCCAATATCTTTGGTATAAACCACTGGATGCAGGGACCGGGGCCTACCTTTACCTATCTCCCTTTCTTTGCCCTGGGTTCCATGGGAATCTGTACCAAGATTACCTGGAGCTTGCATCCCATCCCCGAGGCCTGCCAGAGTATCTGGGCCTACTACGAGGATTTCGAGACACCGACCCAGTGTCTTATTGAACTGCTCCATAAGGAGATTGGCAGGGGGCTCT
>JAZFSJ010000434.1:0-2089 GCA_036446115.1 Thermodesulfobacteriota bacterium
CTTACCACCATTACCACCATCAGGTCCACCGCGGGGAACATATTTTTCACGTCTGAAACTTACACAGCCACGTCCACCATCTCCGGCGATTACTCTTATTCTCGCTTCATCTATAAATCTCATTAATTATCAACTAAGGGCACACACGCTCACCTTCTTTCTCTCCCTGCCCCACCTCTCAAACTTTACTACCCCATCTATCTTGGAAAAAATGGTGTAATCTTTACCCATACCGACATTCTCGCCGGGGTGTATTTTGGTTCCCAGCTGTCTGACTATAATATTTCCTGCCCTGACAATCTAACCACTATACCGCTTTACTCCCCGTCTCTGGCCGGCGCTGTCCCTCCCATTACCAGTGCTTCCACCTGATTTTTTATGTGCCATCTTACACTGCCTCCTTACTCTTTATTGTGCATAATACTTCTTTAAGTACTTAAAGAAATCGCTTTTGGTGGTGAGCATCAACCATGTCTCTTTATCTAAAGAGTTTTTATAAATCTCAAGAGTATTTATAAAAGAATAAAACTCCGGATCCTTATTATACGCCTCAGCATAAATTTTTGTTGCTTCAGCATCAGCTTTTCCCTTTATCTCCTGTGCTTTACGGTAAGCTTCGGAAGTAATCTTCTTAAGCTCTTTTTCTTTATCACCCGCAATCTTTGAGCTCTCCCCCCTACCCTCAGACCTGAACTTTTCAGCAATCTGTTTCCTTTCCGCTATCATCCTGTTATACACTTCTCTTCGAACTTCTTCCACATAGTTTATTCTCTTGATCCGAACATCCACCAGTTCAATCCCAAATCCTGCCATTTTAGGTTGTGCCTGTTCCAGGATACCCCGAGCTAACTTTTCCCTGCCCATTTCAATAGGTTTCGTAACTTTCTCCTTATAAGTCTCATCAAACCCTACCTCTTTGATATCCATTTTCCTGTCCGTGTTTCTCACCGCCTCAATTAAGTGATGCGAGGTAATAAAGTTCCATGTAGCAGGGTCTATAATATCATCAAGCTTTTTTTGTGCGGTAAGCTCATTATTTACCGTTTCAAAAAACTTTAAAGGATCAGTGATCTTCCAGCGGGCAAAGGTGTCCACCCAGATATAGGTCTTATCCAATGTAGGCATTTGCCCAGGCTCACCATCCCACTCAAGAAGGTTCTTAGGGAAAAAGTTAGCTACCTGAATAAAAGGAATCTTAAAATGTATTCCCGCATCTTTTATTGCCCCTCCCACTGGTTTGCCAAACTGAGTAATCACGACCTGCTCAGTCTCATCTACCACAAAGGCGAAACCACTAAAAAGTACAATAATTGCTAAGAATGCTACTGCAACTATTACAAGTCCTCTCATTTTTTCTGCCCTCCTCTTCCGAGATTCAGTAAGGGAAGTAATCCATTCTGTTCCGGGTCTATGATATACTTATTACCCATTTGGGGGAGGACAACGGCCATTGCCTCTAAATAGAGTCTCCTTCTGGTTACGTCTTTTGCCCTGGCGTATTCCTTAAAGAGGGATAAAAACCTGCTGGCATCGCCCTTTGCCCTGTTTACCCGGTCCAGGGCGTATCCCTCTCCTTGCTTTATAGTCTGCTCTGCTTCACCCCTTGCTTTTGGGATAATCTTGTTATACTCTTCTCTTGCCTGATAGATCAACCGCTCTTTCTCCTGAACAGCCTGATTCACTTCGTTAAAAGAAGATTGCACCGGTTTAGGAACATTAGTCTTTTTTAACTCCACATTCACCAGTTTGATACCAGTCTCCGACTCGGTTAAGACCTGTTGGAGCCTTATTTTCACCTCGTCTGCGATCTCCTTCCTCTTGCTTATTACTTCATTGATGCTCCTATCTCCCACTATCTGTCTCACAATTGATTCTGACATATCCCTTAACGTTGTACGAACATTTCTTATCTTAAAGAGAAACTGATAGGGGTCATCAATCCTGAATTGAACAATCCAGGGGACAACTGCACAATTCAAATCACCGGTGAGCATCAGGTATTCCCTTTCATATTGCTTGCCCGAAGCAAATTCTGATTTTACCCCGGCTCTTAACGTTCTAAAGCCATACTCTTCAGTATAGACGTATT
>JAZFSJ010000435.1:0-2692 GCA_036446115.1 Thermodesulfobacteriota bacterium
TACTATAATAGTCTAGTATCTATATATATAAGAAGATATTTTTCCAGAAAAGTTTGTTGGAATAAGTGGTGTCCCTGCGTCCACTTGAGGTATGAGTCATTTTAGATTTTTGGCGAAAAAATGCCCCACTGAGCAGTGAGGCTTGGTGTTGGTGTTATGCTATCAGTGATACTTCGATATAGTTTCGGTATAAAATATTTTTAAAATAATCAATAGTGCCATCAAGACTTGAATGCATATACATCCAATTGCCAGCATACCGCTCACTTTTTGGGTCTGTATTAAGTTCTTTTAGTTTAATAGCAGTGTTAAAAGCTATCTTAGGGTCTTTATAATTAAATGTATTCATGGTTTTAATCCTTTAGGCCCCTAAGGGCCTTGTTATTGGTTACTACTAGTAAGGCCATTTTAAGTCTGTTGTTTCTACTCTATGGCATAACTCAGCGTCTAAATCTTGCCACTCTATTTCTACAGGCTCACCAAAAGCCCTTGCCATAGTCTCATCTATTTCCATTTGACTGTTATGAAGAGATATTAACTCGCTATTACTTAATTGGTATGCCTCTCTCATGCCTTAATCCTTTGTGCTATGCAAGCTTAAATGCTTGAATTGCTTGCATAGTAGCACAAATTGCTTGCATTGCAACACAATTGTAAAATTTACATGGTCGCATGCCACGTCATACCAGCACCATACATCAAGCGATAGCATAGCATTAACCACATCACCCTATGCCTGAGTCAGTAATCACATAAAATGCTATTAGCGGCAGGATATAGGCTTCTTAGAGCCAATGTTGTCTAAGCCCTTGATATTAGAGGGGTGTACCCCCAAACCTCGCGTTTCATTTATAAGTGAGGGGTCCCCTGTATCCAAAATCTTAATTTTCCAGTTTTTTAGCTGCAAGCAACATTAAACCCTACGCTTGCATTATATATAGGATACACTTGACATATGGTTGTTGGCTATGTGGAGAATATTATTAATGCCAAAGAAGAATCAGTTCTAAGGTTCTACAGGCGTAACAATGCTGGTATTTGGCGACTTTTCCTATCTGCCAGAATGAAGTCGGAAAGAGTCCATGACTACCTGTGGCGATCCTCATGCTACGGGAAGCATGTTATCAAGAAGTTGACTGACACACCGTAATGGTATAGCGTGTTGGAATGAGTGAGCTAGTACCCACAAGACCTAAGACGACGTTTTTTGAAACTGACGAAGAAGGCAGGATACAAGAAGTTTGTATGCTTAGCGGCAAAATACTCCGACGGGCACAAAGCGTTGAAGACCTGTTAGAAGGCAAGGAATTGCTGCCAACAATGGGAGCTAAGCGAATTTGGGATTACTCCAGGGCATTTGCAGAAGTTATCTGCCAGAAGATTGCAGAAGGGCTTACGCTCCAGGTACTTTGTTCTAAAGAAGGGTTTCCGTCGTATGGGGTGTTAGCACGTTGGAGATCGGAACATGAAGACTTTGACGATGCTTTAAAGCAAGCGAGAAAAATGCGAGCTGAAAAATACCATGATATGATTGTAGAAGATGTAACAGATGACCAGATTGTCGACAAGGATGAGGTAGCTGGTAGGAAGTTGAAGATGGAAAGACTGAAGTGGTTGGCGTCTGTGAACGATCCTGAAACATATGGCACTAAGACTAAGATTAGTGGGGATACTTCGGCTCCTTTGCAGATTATAGTAGCTACTGGAATCAATAGGGAGAAGAAAGATGAACAATGAAAGAGTACTGGATGCTCAAGGCAACTTTGTTACACTTAAATCAACACCTAAGTATGATAATCCTTTAGAGAGAGAAGTCAAAGTTTTGAAGGAAGAAAACTCTACTCTTAGAAATATTGTTAAAAGTAAAAATGATGAGCTTAAAGAATGTAAAAGGGAACTCGCTGTTTGTCAGGGGAAATATTCTCAATTGATGAAAGAGAGTGAAACCAAAGAGACTAAACCATCATGGCGAAAAAGCAAAAAACAGAAGTAGTCTCTACTGGATATACACCGAGAGAGCTACAAGAGAAACTGCATAAGGAGCTAAGACGTTTTAACGTGTTGGTGATGCATCGTCGTTTTGGGAAAACTGTTTTTGCTATCAATGAAATGATTGATCAGGGTTTGCGTTGTACACTAAAGAATCCTCAGTTTGCATATATCGCTCCAACATACAAACAAGCGAAGATGGTTGCTTGGGAATATCTGATAGATTTTACCAGGGCCATTCCAGGAATGGAGATTAACAAGAGTGAACTATCGGTAACGATACCCCGTCCTACTCGTAATGATAAAATAAAGTATATGCTTCTTGGTGCTGAATCTCCTGATGCTTTGAGGGGGATTTATCTGGATGGAGCTATCTTGGATGAGTACGCTCAGTGTGATCCTATTATTTGGGGGCAAATTATTCGCCCTGCACTTTCTGATAGGAAGGGATGGTCCATATTCATTGGGACTCCAAAAGGGATGAACCATTTTCATAAAATATTTTTAGTGGCACAGGGATTAGATAATTGGTACACCAAGATGTACAAGGCGTCTGAGACAGGCGTTGTGGATGCGGAAGAACTTGTAGATGCTAGAGCGACTATGAGTGAAGAAGAATATAATCAGGAGTACGAGTGTGACTTTACGGCAGCTATCATGGGCAGCTATTACGGCAATCTTCTTAACGAACTTAGGGATCATA
>JAZFSJ010000436.1:0-2653 GCA_036446115.1 Thermodesulfobacteriota bacterium
GCGAGCATGCCGACGGGCTGCATCGGAAAATCGGTGAGATTGCCTTTCAATCGAGTGTTTCCAGGCTATATGCCACCGGCGCCCATTCGGATGCCGTGGTTGCCGGTGCGATGGATGCGGGAATGACGGGCGACGGTGCTGTTTGATCTTTTTCTGTTGGCACCCATATGGCACCAATCCGGTTATCATCTTTCTCAATAATTTGGTAATTTGCCTTTTCCCATTTTTTTTCGAAGTAATTCCTTTGTGACTTCTCATCCCACTATCCTAATTGATCAACTCCCAACTTTTTATATACCGTGCTTGTCAATTCAAATAAAAATGCCTTATAATCAACTGTTTCAGTCCTGAGCTGTGCTTTTAATCTGGGCATTATAGACACCTGTTACCAGGTTGCGATATATTGAGAGAGTGTCGAAAAACCCTAGAATGATAATTTTGAGACTTCTAAGCGCTTGATTTTATTATATATTATATTAAGAAAACGCCTAAAATAGAATTTTCCGACAGTCTCTGAGAATATGTAAGCTGTCGAACTTTATGAATTTATTGCATATATACACGCAACCTATCTCATATTGAAGGTTGGTGTCAAATCATGGTCCCTAAAAATGGGGGTTTTTGCAAATAAAAAGGGCGAATCCATGCAATAAGATTCACTCCAGCAACCTGAGATTAAAATCAAGTATCACAGGAATTTTCAGAAATGATACTTACCGTTTTGTATGGAATATATGCATATCAGATACAAAACAGCACAGGGTTCGTTACTTCACCCCCGCTCTTCGTAGATTATAAAATATGCGCTCCAATATCGCTTTATCTTTATAGGGAAGCCTCTTAAACGAATCTACAAATGAATTATTAGGATTCAGCTTTTTGAGTTCCGCCACTACAGCGTAGGCCTCTTTCTCCTGTTTTAGCTCAACATAACTAGCAGCTAAATATCCGTAGGGGGGCAGAAAATTAGGGTTGATGTCAACGACTCTCTTCATTGTTACAATCGACTCCTCATACTGCCCCTTTAGATATTGTGCATGACCTATATTAAATGGATACCAGACCGGATAAACAGGGTTACGTTTCATTGCTTTATTCATATACTCAATAGCTTCATCGGGTCTGTTAGAAAAGTTGAGAACACTTGCCAGCCTTGCAAATCCATCAGCATTGTTGGGATCGATAGATATGGCTATATCAATCTCAGCGATGGCCTGCTCAAACTGCTTCTTCCATAGATAGTATTCGCCCAAAAGAATGTGGCCTTCAGGCTGTTGGTCATCCAGGTCTATGGCCTTTTTTGCTAGTTCAAAGGCTCGCTCAAGCGACTGAGTCTCTTGCCTCCACCCGAAAGCCCAATCAGCCCAGTGAGTCAAGCCAAGGTACGCATACGCTGTGGCAAACTCGGGGTCAGAGTCAATTGCTCTCTCAACCATATGGCGTGCCTGAACATTTGCCTCCTTGGTCATCCGATGATAATACTCCAGCCCTCGCAAGTAATAATCATATGCTACTATATCGTCTGTGTATTTACGTAAAAGAAGGTTCTGCTCGTCTTCAGTCAACTTCACTGAAAGAGCCGCCACTATTTTCTCTGTAACTTCATCTTGAAGGGAAAAAATGTCTTCCAAGTCTCGGTCATATCGTTCAGCCCAAAGGTTCCTCATCGTGGTTACATCGATCAGCTGGGCCGTGATTCGCACCTTGTTCCCTGCTTTGCGCACGCTTCCCTGTAGCACATATCGCACATTCAAATTCCGACCCACTTCCTCCACTCTCGCTGGCTTTCCCTTGTATGTGAACACAGAGTTACGGGCTATAACATATAATCCGGAGATCTTGGAAAGGTCGGTTATAAGGTCTTCGGTCATTCCATCGCTGAAATACTCCTGCTCGGGATCATCACTCATATTGTTGAAAGGCAGTACGGCAATAGAGGGCTTGTCAGATAATGGGGAGGCCATTTTTCCCGTAGAGGCAGGCTCAATCGCGGGTGGACGGAAATAGAAGTTCCAGATTGCCCAAGCCCCAGCTGCCACAACTATGACCACCACAGCAGCCAGAGGTGCTTTCTGCCAGTGTCTTGGTCTTGCCTTTTCCTCTCTTACCACGGGAGCCGAGGCCTCGGGGCCAATTCGCATCCGATACACCCGAACTGGCTCCTTGATGTTCTTGACGGTATGCTCACCCATGGACTCATAGCTTAAGGAAAGCTTGTTCTTGATGCTGTCATAGACTGTGCCGGAGATGCAGATTCCTCCTCCCTCAGCCAGCCCTTCCACGCGGGCCGTGATATTGACCCCATCCCCGTAGATCCGCTTTCCCTCTTCAACCACGTCTCCAAGGTTGATACCGATACGAAATTCCATTTTACGGTTTTCAGGCAACTCAGCGTTTCTAACCCTGAGTTCCTCCTGGATTTCCACAGCACAGCGCACCGCATCCACCACACTTAGAAATTCAGCCAGAAGATTGTCTCCAGGGGAATCCACCACCCGGCCTCGGTGTTTCTGAATAATCGTGGATATCAACTCCCGATAGGTGGTCAAGGTGCGGATCGTCGCATCCTCATCCTCGCCCATAAGGCGACTGTAGCCTTCGACATCGGCGCTGAGGATTGCGGTCAGCTTACGCTTAAAACCTTCTTGAGGCA
>JAZFSJ010000437.1:0-2353 GCA_036446115.1 Thermodesulfobacteriota bacterium
GATGATATCTTTTTCGATCCACAATACACAATAGCCAGAGACGATGACGGTAACGCTACATCGGTTCTATCCTCGGTTGAGCCCAGGACAATTTCTATAGGGGTTGTCCTGGATGTAACCCCTCAAATTAGTAGTAATGGTTATATCGTTATGAATATTCATCCTAGTGTCACTGCATTTGTAACTACAAAGACATTTACGAACCTTCTCAAGGAACCATTAGCCACCGCACCGGTAATTAATATACGAGAAACAGACACGGTAGTGAGGGTAAGGGATGGCCAAACCATCATCATTGCCGGGATGATGTCGGAAAAAAAGTCCGAGACCATAACCAAGTCTCCTCTCCTGGGAAGTATTCCCGTCCTGGGAAACCTTTTTCGTAAGACAGAACAGACACTAGATATGACCGAATTAGTGATATTGCTTACCCCTACCATCATGACGGGAAGACGAATAGATTATCTTACCCAAGAAGAACTAAGAAGGCTGGAGAGTGCTAAAGGGGACTTTCACTTAGGTATCCTTAGAAAATAACAAGCCGGGAAACGAAACAAAGGTATTATCCGGGGACATATGTATTTTAATTTATGCATAGGAAATTCAATGTTGATAACACTTTGACTCCGCTCAGGATGACATCACACTGAACGGAGCCGAAGGATAGTCTTTTGTCACGATAGCGAACTAATTTACCAGGAGGAGAAAATTGTACGAATCCTTTTATGAATTAAAAGAGAAGCCTTTTTCCCTGACCCCTGACCCTAAATTCTTGTATTTGAGTGAAGGCCATAGGGCTGCATTAGAGCACCTCATCTATGGTATAACCCAGAGAGAGGGATTTTCACTGATCACAGGGGAGGTAGGAACCGGAAAGACTACCATCTGTCGATCCTTGCTGGAAACGCTGGATCAAAGGACTAAGGTTGCTTTAATATTAAATCCACAGGTTTTGGAAGAAAACATTATCGCTAACATAGTTTCTGAATTCGGGATAAAAAGTGGCAAGAAAAAACCGATTGACAGTCTCAACGATTTTTTACTCCAGCAGCTTGCTTCCGGCCTTTCTTCAGTATTGATCATTGATGAAGCACAAAGTCTTTCTTGCCCTGTTATGGAACAAATAAGGCTGTTATCGAACTTGGAGACTGAAAAGGAAAAACTAATTCAAATAATCTTAATAGGCCAACCTGAACTTAAAACCAAATTGGAAATACCGGTCTTAAGACAACTAAACCAGAGGATCTCCGTAAGGTATCACTTAACAGCCATGACCAAGATTGAAACCAGGAAATATATTGAACATCGTCTAATGATAGCAGGCTCAAAAGGAAGTCCGCAATTCTCTAACCAGGCAATTTCTCTCATATATAAATATTCCCGGGGCATTCCAAGGATTATTAATCTTATTGCCGATAGATGCTTGCTGGGAGGCTATAGTATACAAAGCACTAAACTTACATATAGCATCGGTAAGGAAGCTGTGAAAGGTCTGTGCCTGGAAGATTCCCATTTGACAAGAAACTCCCTACTTTCTCTTAAGAAGTTGGCATACCTTGTGCCCGTTTCTCTTTTTTTGATTTCGTTAACAATTCTCCTGTGGAAGATACCACTTTCAGACCTTTTTTCTACATCCTCGTTCAAGGCAGAAACAGAAGTACTTTCTGAGAGTACTATACCATCGTACCCTGAAAGTGATCTAAAAGAATCTTCTGTGAGGGAGGATTCTGCTTTTATGGAGACAGAAGAACAGGACGTATATTATACTTCTCCTTCAAAGAGTACTACACCATCGTACCCTGAAAATGATCTAAAAGAATCTTCTATGAGGGAGGGTTCTGCCTTCATGGAGATAAAAGAACAGGCCGTATATTATACTTCTCCTTATGCCAGCTATTTAGACTCAAAGGCAAGGATAAAGACAATTTCTGAGAGCACTATACCATCGTACCCTGAAAATGATCTAAAAGAATCTTCCCTGGAAGAGGATTCTGCCTTCATGGAGATAAAAAAACAGGCTGCATATTATCCTTCTTATACTATCCATTTAGACTCATACAGGAATAAGGAACTAGCCTTGAATGCTTCGGAAAAATTAAAACAATGGGGATATGATATCTACATTACTCATGTTGCTATTCCGGATGGTGAGCCATGGTATCAGGTTTTACTGGGAAAGTTTAAGAGTAAAGTAATTGCCAATAAGAAAATGCAGGAATTGAAGGATAATGGGCTATTAAACAGGTTTTCTGATGCGGTAGTAGCAAAAACAATTTCTGCTTAACGAAAGAGATTAAGAATGAGTCATATCATAGAAGCCTTAAAGAGGGCACGAGAGGAAGGAACAAAAAAG
>JAZFSJ010000438.1:0-9476 GCA_036446115.1 Thermodesulfobacteriota bacterium
AAACCCACAGATGGTAGGAAGTCCATCTACGATTTCCGGGATATGTTTTTGGTCAGAAGACACTACCTTATCTCCCATAGGTTCCATTAGCTACCTCCTATTTTTTACCTATGCAACTAAATATTTCATAATATACCATAAAATTCCACAAAAAAAGGGCGTCTTATCTATCGGCAATAAATTAACTATTGATTAGCCTTTTTAAAGGAAGCATCCTATCGGGGAATTCTTTGGGGAACTTGATTCAAAACCACTTCTTCAATAGGTCTTAAGAAGATCAAAAAGGCCACCAAAATAAATAGAATCCAAACAGTTCCATGCGAAACATATAAAACAGCACACAGGTAATTTAACCTCTTCGTACTAAAAGATATTTTGACAGAATGTACAAGATAACACAAATATAGAAATAGTTTTGTAACATAATTAATATCTTGTCTATCCTGTTATCCCGTCAAAGAATTTTGTGATTGCAGCATCGTGGTACAGGAATGATTACTTGACAGAGGTTCCAAAAAATATTAAAGATAATGATACCGGGACGTGGCGCAGTCTGGTTTAGCGTACCTGAATGGGGTTCAGGTGGTCGCCGGTTCGAATCCGGCCGTCCCGACCAGAAGGTAGAAGGAAAAGGGTGGTGAGGCATTTCAACCTTCTACCCTTTTCTTTTAAAACAATTCACCATACCAGACTTCGAACAAAGGAACTAGTATGAAGACTATTACGTTGGGGAAAACGGGCATTAAGGTCAAACAACTGGGTTTCGGGGCTATGTATATCCCACGCATCTCCCAGGAAGAATCAGATAAAACCATTTCTAGGGCCCTCGATCTGGGAATTAACTACTTTGACACTGCAGCTGCCTATCAGGACAGTGAAGAGAAACTGGGAAGAGTGCTCTCAAAAACGAAAAGTGAGTATGTAATTGCCTCCCGCTCTCACTCCTGGAAGATGGGATTTGACGCCTTCAAGAAAGATTTTGAACAAAGCTTTAAAAGGTTGCAGGTTGATACCCTAGATTTTTACGGTCTCCATGGAGTTAATCAACCCCACGATCTAGAGATTGCAATGAAGGAACCGCTTGATTTTCTCAAAGAACAAAAGTCTAAGGGGAAAATCAAGCATATCGCCATCACCGGCCATAACCCTGTTACCATGACCAAGGCAATTAAAACAGGTGTGTTCGAAATGATCATGTTCCCTTTTAATATAATTGAACAGGAGCCCCTAGAGATTCTGCTCGAGACTGCAAACCAAATGGGAGTTGGCACCTCTGTGATGAAACCCTTAGGCGGAGGGATGATTGAGAGCAAACCACTTGCCTTGAGATTCTTCCTGAGTCATCCCATCGGAGTGATCACTCCGGGGATGTCATCTGTTAAGGAAGTTGAAGCCAATGTCAAAGTTTTTGAGGAGGGAAAACCCCTCCTACCAGAAGAGCTTAAAAGATTAGAGGAAGAGGTTGCCCCTTTAGGGAAAGAGTTCTGCCGCCGATGTGCCTACTGTATGCCGTGTGAGCATAATATTATGATCCCCTTTGTACATATGATTCACATGAAATGTTACGGGAAGGAGATGAATGACGATGTGGCCTACACACTGGGGCTGGCCCAACGCATGCTGCCTGCCCTTGAAAAGTGTGATGAATGCGGCCAATGTGTAGAAAAATGCCCTTATCAACTCCCCACTCCCAAGAAAGTCAAGGAATTAAAGGATCTTTTAAACTTATCAAAATAGGAAAAGAAACAAATTTCGAAGACAAAAAAAGGAGATTTAAAATGAAAAAAGTAATAGGTTTGTTAGTAATCTTTTTATTAAGCACTGCCATCGTTTCCGCTGAGGTGGTGAGAAAGAAAACAAGCAATCCAGATGGGACTACTGCATATGTTTTTTACAGTGCAGGTAAAGAGATAGCCAAGCAGACAGTGGATGCTGCTGGAAACATAATAAAGACCGAAGGTATAATCCCTGATGGTGTGGTCAAGGAATATTATAAGAGTGGGAAGTTAAAAGGAGAAGGAGCTGTCAAAGACGGCAAACCTGAAGGCATTGCAAAAGAGTACTTTGAGAGCGGCAAGTTAAAGGTGGAATGGAACATCAAAAACGGCACACTGGACGGTACAACCAAGAGGTACTATGAAAACGGTAGCTTACGGTGCATAGATACTTATAAAAATGGGCAAAAGATTGACCGGAAATCGTACGACGAGCAAGGTAATCTTCAAAGAGAAAAGTGATAATCCCCCCGCACCTTAGTAAAGTTAGTTTAAAAAGCACATATTCAACAGTATTTTTTATAAACAGGTTTAGGGGCTGAGGTTAAGTAACTGATAAATTTTTCCTACCGCTCTGTCTGTGGCTG
Source organism: Thermodesulfobacteriota bacterium (assembly GCA_036446115.1). Lineage (GTDB taxonomy): Bacteria > Desulfobacterota > WTBG01 > WTBG01 > WTBG01 > JAZFSJ01. The sequence goes on from JAZFSJ010000438.1 coordinate 2,363, forward strand.
TCCCCGGCTTATAAAAAAACCTTTGAACAAATTCTCTTCGAATCTCACTCTTCTCCTCCGGGTGCTCCAATCCATGTTGAATAGCCTTCCTCAAACTATCCATATCATTGACAATCACTCCCACATCCCTTCCCCAGTCCTCTAAGTCCGAGGTCTTCAAACCTCTTTTGAGCTCCTTCCTCTTATGAAATCCAATAAGGCGGGGAACATCATAGAGTACAATGGGCCTGTCTAATAGGGAAAACTCATTGATGACTGAACTGATATCACTTACTAGAAGGTCACTAATAAACAGATAGGGGATGATATCATAATCCTCGATCACCCTCACATTAGATCTCTCCAATCTTGCAAGTTTCTGCTTCCAATCCTCTGACTTTTTTCTCCACTGTTTATAGGCTCGATCATGTAGTTTAATGAGGAAATTGACCTCCATATCAGCAATGGTATTGATAACCTGTTCTCCTACCATTTGAAGGGAAGAACTGGTTATACTCGGGCGGGTAGGTGCATAAATGACAGTAGGAAGATCGTTATCAATTCTTAAACTCTTCTTAATTTCTCCCCTGTTAAGACTGCCATTAACCAGGGGGTCAACCTTAGACATGCCTATCATCTCAAACCGGGGATCATTTTCAGTAAGCCCCCAGGTCTCTACAAACTTATTCTTCATATAATCCCCGGCAAGAAATAACTTATCAAACGCCAGCGCCTTTTTATGAACTGCCCTGTTTTTTAAAGACACCCCGTGGAAAATCTGCACCTTGACATCGGCATTTTTACGCTCATAAAAGAAACTGGGGCAGATGCACATATCATAGTGACGAAAGTAGGATAACGTCTTATAGACAATTCTTTCATTCTCAAGACCAATCGCATGATAGAGTTCTTTTACCTTATGATTAGCAGTAAACCAGAGTTCAATCCGTTCATCCTGTTTAAGTCGCTTATGAATGGGCTTAAACATGGCATAATTCATAGGGCTCGAAGCACAAAAAAGGATTTTCTTTGTCATCTTAAAAACCGCTGCTTTAATTAAACCGAATTAACTGCACTTAAAATCCGGGGATAGATCACCTCTTTTGCCCTTTCATAATCTTCCACAAAATCAATTTCAATCCAGGGTAGAGTACCAATATCTACTGCATACAAGTGATGGCATGAAGCGATCTGCTGGAAAGCAAAAGGTGCCCATTTGTTAATCATCCCTTTAGAGATGAGCTCATCCATCTTTTCAAATAGAACCTTTGCTCCCTCAGAGGAAAACTTTACCATCCCCACATTCTCGCCATCTGCTTGATTAGGGTGTATTTCCTTACTAATATCGATTACCCTGTCCGAGTTCACCTTTACCTTCATCTCTTCCTCACCCATATCTTCCTGCTTACTCATGGCTAAAACATCAGGATAGGGAGACTCTACTATTTTTCCTAAAACAAGGGGGTGAAAAAGCACATCTGAATTGATTACTACAAAACCTTCCTTAGCTTCCTCTTTCGCCAACCATAGTGAGTAGATGCTGTTGGTCTCAGCAAAGCGAGGATTTGAGATGTAGCTGATTTTGTCGCCACAGGCCGCTTTAATCTTATCCTCACAAAAACCCGTTACCATAATGATTTCATCCACACCATAGTGGTGAAGAGACGCAATCTGGTGCTCGATAATGGACTTATCACCGATTGTCAGAAGACATTTCGGAAGATTCTTAGTTAACGAAACCATTCTCCTGCTTGCCCCAGCCGCTAAAATTATCGCCTTCATATACCCCTTCACTTATAATTAATATAGAAACCCAACCACAGAGTGCACAGAAAGATTTCTAAATTTCAAATGATGAGGTTTACCTTTCTTCATCTCTGTGTTCTCTTGAATTTTGCTCTTTACACTTTGGACTTGATCGAAAAGCCAAACCTTTTATTTTAGCACCTAAGTATTTTCACTGCAGCTTTTAACACTCAGACAAGCTGACTTTCTGCCAAACTATCTATTCTATGTATCCCTATCTCTTTTTTATTATTCGTATGGTGATTCTTATGAAAGGAATTATTTTGGGGTTATGAAACTGAAGAGTGCACAGAGTTTCTTTAAGCAAAATCAATATTCTCTCTGAGGCCTCTGTGGTTAATTAACCCCTACATCAACTGCTTTTGCTGGAGAACCTGGCAGTAGATTTCCTCAATTCTTGTTGTTCTTCGTTCGTTTGACACCTTAGCTTTAATGAAGTCATACCCCTTGCGTCCGATTTCCTTCGCCTTGTCAGGATGCGTGAGGGAAAAAAGCATTGCTTCTTTAAGCCTTCTCCCATCTCCTGCAGGAACCAGGAACCCTGTCTCTCCATCAATTACCATCTCGGCATTTCCTGCAACATCAGTTGAAATCACCGGCGTTGCCATAGTCATTGCCTCTACCATACTCCCTGTTAAACCCTCTCCCTTACCGGAAGAGATAACGGAAACATCAAGACTCGCAATAATCTCAGGGATGTCCTGTCTAAAGCCGGTAAAAATAAAACTACCTTCCACACCATATTCTTTTACCAGCAACTGGTACTGTCCACAATCTCCCTGGCCAACCAGAAGAAATTTCACCTCCGGCCTTTCTTTTAAAACTTCTAATGCTGCCTCAAAAAATATGTGGTGTGACTTCTTCCTGGTAAAATTAGCAATCATCCCCATTACCGGCACATTCCCATTTAACCCATATTCACTTCTTACCCCATTCCCAGAAACTCCCGGGTGAAAGCGCTCCATATCTACCCCATTATATACAATAGCAATTTTATCTTCTTTAACCTCAGCCTCTTTAATTAAAATATCCCTAATCACCCTGGCGTTGACGATGATGCGATCTAACCTCCGAGATGAATAGCCTCTTATCATTTCACGATCTAAGGAAAAGCTATTCTTCTTATTCCCAATCAAAACAGGCACCTTCATCCCTGCTGTGGAGCGCAAAACAAACTGAAGCGCCCTGAAACGGTGGGCATGGATGATATCAAACTTGTAATCTTGCACAAATTTTCTAAATCTAAGATAGTGAAAATACTTATGATACTTCTGCATCCTGAAACTGCGGATGGCAATCCGCTCTTTAACCAGTGGTTCAAAGCTACCAAGACCGGGCACTTTCTCGTTTCCCTTAAAATTGAAAGCACACCACACCTCATGTCCTTTCTTCTTAAGCCCTCTTGCCAGTCTTGCCATCTGGACAGAGCCCCCTGCCCGAATGAGGTTATGACTTGCAACCTGGAGTATCTTAAGTTTCCTTCCCATGGGTTAATCCATCCCTTTAATCTTCTTCTTTCTAAAGATCAATACCAGGTTTCTGGTGTAAACAAAAACACCGCAGGACTGCCCCAAGATAAAAATAGGATCCCGGATATGCATGGCATAAAAAAAGAGTATAATCCCTCCCGAAAGAGATAAATACCAGAAATAATGGGGTATCACGCTTTCCTTCCTTCTCTCTGATGCAATCCACTGCACCAGGAATCTACTGAAGAAAAGTCCCTGACCCAGAAGTCCTATCCCTCTCCAGATCCACACTTCCATTTATAACCTCCTTTATCTCGTACCTCAACTGCCGTTTCTTCATCCACCTCACCGCGAGCAGATCGAGGAACGACCGAAAGATACGATTGCCAATTGAATACTTAGTCTCACCATACCTGCGAGGCCGGTGATTTACTTTGACTTCAATCACCTTAAAGCCTTCCATCTTAAGTAAAGTGGGGAAAAAACGATGCATCCCCGTATAAAGTTTGAGATGTTTAAGCGTCTCTCTACGAAACGCTTTAAGGGAACAGCCTACATCTATGATCTGCTCATCGCTCAGCTTATTCCGCACCCAGTTTGCAATCCTGGACGATACCCGTTTAGCCAGGTTATCACGACGTTTCCCCCGCCAGCCGCACACCAGATCACATTTATCAATTTTATCTAACAAGAGTAAGATATCACGCGGATCATTCTGCAAATCTGCATCCATAGTAATCACAATCTCTCCCCGGCTTGCCTTAAACCCTGCATCAAAGGCAGCAGTTTGACCACAGTTTTGCTTAAATCGTATCACCCGGATAAAGGGATGGTGCTCTGCCAGGTTTTTTAAGATGGTAAAGCTCTTATCAACACTTCCGTCATCCACAAAAATGATCTCATATCCATTCTCCAATGACTCTAGCACCTGGATAATCTCTTCCGTTAAGAGCTCTAGATTGTCCTCTTCATTGAAAACAGGGATAACCAGAGAAATTTCTAGTTGACTACTGCTCTTATTTTGATTAGGAGTATTAGATAATTTCACAACACTCACAGGCCTTTCTTACACCACCACCTACTGTAACAGGGAAATACGGAGGAGGAAAAATGGTTTTCACAAGTATTACAGAAAAAAAATGGGTATTTGTACTCATACTATGTGCGGTATCTGGTTTCTTCATTTTCTATCAGCTAGGGGCCAGAAACTTCTGCGATATCAGAAAGGAGTCAAGAAGGGCTGAAATTGCGCGCGAGATGGTAGATGGAGGGGATTGGCTTATCCCTCACTTAAATAACCAGGTAATCCTCACAAAACCCCCTCTCTACTACTGGTCTGTTGCACTGGTTTCAGGAAAAACCGGGGTAACAGAGCTCACTTCCAGAATTCCCTCTGCCATCTCCGGCATAGGAACTATACTATTTACTTTCCTGATAGGCAGTCTTTTCTTCAACCCCTCTACCGGATTTTTTGCCGGTTTGATCCTATTAACCACCAATCTATTTTATCTTCAGGCACGCTATGCAGAGCTTGATACCATGCTCACTTTCTTTACCACCGGCGCTATCTATTATTTCATCAGGGGATATCAGAAACCGGAGAAGTTAACATCTTCATCTATCCTCTTTTTTCTATTCTTAGGGCTGGGTACAATGACCAAGGGGCCCTTTGCCTTTACTGTTCCTCTTATCCCTATCACCCTCTGGCTGTTACGAAACAAGGAATTACATCTCTTAAAAAGCAAGAAATTTTTAATAAGTATAATCGTCTTCTTTGCAGTCCTGCTCCCCTGGTGCTTGGCAATATCTTTTAAAAGACCCCAGTTCGTCTCCGTTGTTCTCGTCGAAACCCTGGCAAAGTACGCTACCGGCTATGCACATGCCCGGCCATTCTTCTACTACTTTGAAAAGTTCTGGAAGCTGTTCTTCCCCTGGAGTCTCCTCCTACCCTTTTCATGCCTTCTGATACTCACTAATCCTCTTAAGGAAAAAAGAAAGGAGCTTGTTTTTCTCCTCTTCTGGTTTCTGGCAAACTTCTTATTTTTCTCACTCTCTAAGTCAAAACGCGGATTCTATCTCCTTCCTCTCACTCCCTGTGTCGCCCTTCTGGTAGCTGCAACCTGGAATCCCCTGGTTAACACGGTAAAGAACTACCTCCCTTCAAAACGCCGTTTAATCACATCGTTCTCATTTATCCTGGGTATAATCCTGATTGCTATCCCTTTCCTTATTAAAAAGCCCTTTATACCCACTATACCCGATACCCATTTCCCCAAGGGAGATAGTTTTGCACTCTTTGCTGGGTTGATTCTTGTAAGCATAGTGGCTATTAATCTCTTAACCGCTCACAAAAAGAGGAATGGAATATATTTAAGTGCCTTGATTCTCATCCTGCTGGGATTTCAGTCACTATATCCGCACTACAGCATCCCTTTTATCAACCGCACTGAGTCGGCCAAGGATTTCTATCTTAAGGCACTCCATCTTATCAAGCCTGATGAGGAAATTGGCTATTACGGCAAGTACGAAAACTATGCCCTTATCTTCTACACCGCCCGCTACACAACCTTTTTAGGGGATGAAGAGAAGGTGAGATCTTTCATGAAAACCCCAGAGAGAAGGTTTATCATCACCTCTTCCAAACGATACCCCTATTTCGAAAATGAAGGCTGGAAAAAGGTTTTAACCAGCCCCTACTCCGATTTTAGCTCTAAATACGGGTATGGAATGTTCACAAACCACAATAATTTAACCCAGATTTTGCAGTAGACATCGTGGCGAGGCGTAGAAAACCGCAGCGAAACGAGCAGTTGGAGCGATTTTGCGACGAAGGCATATTCATAAATATGTTGAGGAACAGAATCGTGAAACAAACGTTGCAGCAAGGATTTTCAAGCCGCAGTAGATGGTTACTGCAAATTCTGGGTTAAACAATAATATGGTAGAGGAGGGTAATTGTCAATAACTTTTGGCAAACTCTATGCGAAGGAGAACAAGTTGACAATCGAATGAAACTATACTATTATTTCCAAAAAAATTAATGACTTACTACCGTTAGGTGATATTTGCCTGCCGTATACTTGTTATGGAAATACTTCATTCACCCCCTCTTTCCTTATGGGAAGAGATCATAAAAAACTGTGAGCATGCAACATTTTTCCATTCACCCACCTGGGTCAGGGTACTGGAAAAAACTTACCCTGAGTACAGTAATGCTACTCTGGGATTTCTATTCAGCAGTGGTAATAGGGCCATACTCCCTTTAGTGGCAGAACACTCTAAAGGTATATTTTCTAGAAAAATTAAGCATAAATCGATGGCATTTGGTGTGTATGGGGGAATCCTGGCAGAAAAAAGGCTTAATTCAGAGGAGACAGAGATGCTATTTGAACATCTTACCTCTAGCGATATCAGATCCCTGAAATTAGTAGAAAACCCTATGGACCAGTACACACCTCCCAGCACCTTTGTTGCCAAGCCCATGTCTACTCATATCGTAACCCTAAACTCCGATTTTGAACAACTGATAAAACGAATCTCCAGGGGTCGAATACGTAACATCAAAGAAGCAGAGAAAAGGGGGGTAACCGTCCGTCTCGCTGATTCCTTCAAAGACTATGAACACTATTACCGCAGCTACCAGGAGAGCCTGAAAAAATGGGGAGATAAAACAGGCACTACTTACCCCTGGAAGCTCTTCTTAAACATTTTTGAAACCCGGAACCCCGGCATTAAGCTCTGGCTTGCCGAAAAGGATAAAAAGATCATTGCAGGGGTGCTCGCCTTTTACTGTAATACTACTATTCTCCTGTGGCACGGATATAGCCTTCCAGAATACATGGACGACTACCCCAGCAGCC
>JAZFSJ010000439.1:0-3129 GCA_036446115.1 Thermodesulfobacteriota bacterium
CCGGTTATGTCATCTATCCCTACCTTGCCTTCTAAAATGTGGCTCCACATTCCTTCCGGATTGAGAATTTCCCTATCACCACCTGTGTCCTTTGACTCAAGCTCAAAGTCTTTTACTGCAAGGGAATCTCCCTCGGCATTTACCATGGCTTTTTCTATCTTATTTTCCAGTTCCCTCACATTCCCCGGCCAGTCATAATCGATCAGTTTCTTTTCAGCCGCTTTCGATATGGTTTTAACCTGCAAATCATATTTCTGATTAAACTTGTCTATGAAATGGACAATCAAAAGCGGGATGTCCTCTCCCCTCTCTCTCAAAGGTGGAAGGTGGATGGAGGCAACATTAATCCGATAGTAAAAGTCTTCCCGTAGTTTCCCCCGGTCAATATATTCCTTGGGGTCTTTATTGGTGGCAAAGATATAACGCACATTCACCCGCAGGGGCTTATCAACCTCCCCTGCCGCGGGGAAAAACTCACACTTAAATTCCGGTGGTTCCGAACCCTGCAGGATCCTGAGAAAACCAACTTGCACATCTGGGGGCATCTCACATATTTCATCCAAAAAGAGGGTCCCTTTATCTGCCTTTTTTAAGATTCCATCCTGGCCCTTTGAGGGAATATCCTTAATACCTGAGTCTTTGCCAAAACCCCTTAACTTCCCTCCCCTGATCATGGGATCTGAGCTGCTGAACTCATCAGAGGCGTTAAAAGCCATGAAGGGGTATGTAGCTCTTTCGCTTCGTTCATGGATCTCTTGGGCTACCAGCTCTTTACCTGTCCCGCTTTCACCCATAATGAGCACTGATGCCCTTGCCATAGTTGCCAGCCTCTCTATTTTTTTATACACCTCTTTCATGACATCCGACAGACCGACTAACCTCCCCAACCCTTTATCAGACAGCGCAACTTTAACAGGCCTTTCCATTTCTTCTCGAACGTTAATCACCTCTTTCAAATGCGACACATCGCGCGACAACGACCTCCCCTTCAAGGCCCTTTTTACCTGCAATGCGAGGTAGTTGGGGTCAAGGGGTTTGGGGACGTAATGAAAGGCGCCTGCTTTAATAGAACCAACGATTTTCTCAATATCGGTATCAAATACCGTCACCATAATCACCGGTATCTCAGGACTCAGTTTCTTTATTTCTTTTAAAACCTCGATACCCTCATAGTCTTCATCCAGGGCAAACTGCTGCGGCATTTTAATGTCCAGTAACACAAGGGAAACCTCTCTGTCCCCCTTCAAAAGCTTAAGCCCGTCTTTGCCATTTTCTCTCACCAGAATATCACAGTCAGGCAGAGCCTTTTTTATCACCCCCAGATAGTTTCCCTCTTCCGGCTTATCATCGATAAAAAGAATCTTATCCTGTTTCATTTATCCTCTATCTCCTTCCTTATTTTCAGGGGCAGGGTTATGAAAACATCAGTGCCTTTCCCTTTCTCACTTTGATAGTCTACCGTACCCAGATTGTGCTCAATTAATTGAAAAACCCTCTCTATTCCTTCACCGGTTCCTCCTTTGCTAAAGGAGATATCCCTTACTCGAGAAAGTTCATGGGGGGTCATCCCGATGCCATTATCAGCGATGGTAATCTTCAAATAGAGATTCTCTTTTGAGCAACACTCAGCAGAAACGGCGATTTTTCTTTCTCTGCCGTCTTCTATTCCTTTATACGCATGTTTTATTATATTGTTGATTACCTCAAAGAACGCATTAAAGAGTTCATGTTCCCTGGCAAGTATTCTGAATTGTGAATCATCTAACTCCGGCAGATTCAGCTCAACCGAAATGGAGGCGTTATTAAGCGCCTGTTTGATCAGGCTATTCTCAAAGAGGCTTTCTACAATAGTGCGCATATCTGTTTTTAGTCTTTTTACCGCAAGATCTATTGCCGTCAGGTTTTTTCTCTGAATGTTTCTTGTCTTCTCTGGAATGACTTTAGAGAATTTATCTCTATATGCTGCATCATTAAGATTATCTTTAAAACCGGCGCTTAACCTTTCTATATCATCCAATTCCTTAAATATGGTTTTATATTCCAGGAAAAAGATGTCCTTTAACCTTACTTCCCCATGAGTACAACCATCAAAATAATCGGTTAAGGTCTTTCGCACCATGGGAAGCTGTGTGATGCTAGTATCAATTCCATTTACTATATCCTGATCATCATACTTGTTTTTGAACATGAGGGTGAAGGATTCCAATCCTGAGAAGCACCCCTCCACTATGGAGTGTCTCACCTGGGAATTGAGAGTCTCTACCTTATGCCACGCCCCTACACTGAGATCAGCAAGCTTAACTTCTTTGGTGCTCACCTTCTTTAAAATTCTCTCCCACTTATTAAAGAGTGCAGTAGCAATTCTTTGTGATTGTACATTAAGCACCCCCTTTAATTGTTCCAGTTCAGTTTTGAATGGTTCATCCATTCGCTCTTTCTCGTCCCAGTCGATGGCGGCAAACAGCTTAAGGGCCCTTACGGCATTTTCCGTAAGCTCTTCTTGATAGATAGTGAGATTATCTTCTATCTCTCTGGAAAGCGCCTTGAGCTCACTTATATTCGATACATAGAAACACTTGGTGAGCAGGTTAAAATTCTTAATATACTCCCTACCCATGATGCGTCCCAGAATTATTCCAATCTCCTGAGATACCCAGTGAGAGCTTTCAAATGGGGTTATATCAAAGAGGAATTGAGCAAGGCCCGGTGGATCATCCTTCAGCAATTCTTCCAGCAACTGAAGGACTGCAATGTGATTAGCGTCCCTTTTGGTGCGGGAATAGACGGTTTTCAAAAATTCTACAACTTTTTCACGATTGGCTTTGCTGCTCTCCCCCACCTTGGCCAAAAGACTAATCATCCCTGAGAACTGGTACAAATCGCCAAAATCTATGTCATCCAGCAGCGACGCATCCCACGTATCTATCAAAATGTTTTCCAGACTTTTAATAACCACCCTGCGAAGTGCCATCTCTCTCTGGGAAAGATTTTTCAGGGAGGATAACACCACATCCTTTACCGAGGGGCAGCGCGGAGCCAGCTGAGTTGCCTGCTGAAAGGCAAAGGCATTAAGATGAGCACTTTCACTTTCTATGAGATCCATGAAAACCCTTTCCTCGCCTTCGGAGG
>JAZFSJ010000440.1:0-5096 GCA_036446115.1 Thermodesulfobacteriota bacterium
CATTCCTGAGCTTTTTCGTTGTCATGAAGCCCCGCATTCCTTCGCTGGTCATCCATTTCATCCACGCCATGGTCGGATGGGTGATCTCGTGGATCTGGGCCACGGACAGGATCGGCTCAGTTGCATAAATGGGGAGCATCGAAGGGTATAGGCGTGGATCGTGACCACCTCCTGAAAAGCCCGTTTGTGATACGAACCCCTCGATAAAATGCTCAACGTTAAGCGCCCGGGTTGCACGACGGCTTCCTTCGGCCAGGAGATCACCAATGCCCCTGCGGTGGGCTATGTGCTCAACCAAAGTTTCAATCCATTGTGATGTACCTATTTCATCCGGGTCTAAACCGGTTTCTGCCGGATCGATAACACCCGTTTCAAGAGCTTTTGGAAGCCACCTGGACAGGAACCACAGTTCCATTGTGCAAAGCCCCTCTTTATTGGCCAGCTGTGTAGCGTGAAACGCGGCTTCTCCCACTTGGCTCGTTTTCATCATTTCCGCACCAGAATAGAAGAAGGCTGAAGAGCATGATATGCGGTGGCCTCTCTCCCCTTTGTCGGTCTGGTAAATACCGCGCCCACAGGTTCCCGGGCATCCGTAGCAATAGCTGTTTTCAACTTTTGTCAGATTGGGCAACATAATGTCTGCTTGTGGCCAGTACCTCCCGGAAGACTCCCCTTTCCAGAGGGACGCAATCTCACCATTGGTCTTCTTGAGCATTTCCGGTCGTGCTGCGGTAAAGACCACTCTGGGAGCCTTGACCACAATCGCCTTAAGGTTCTTTGATCCCATAACCGCACCGAACCCTTTGGAAGCGGAAACACCCCCCGAACCGATCACATTGGCGAATCTTACCCGCCGCTCTCCTGCTTTTCCAATAGTGGCCACGCAGGCATTACTGCCAAAGGTTTTTTGAAGAGCTGTAATTGTTTCAAACGTATCTTTTCCCCAAAGCCCTGAACCGTCTTCAATAGAGCACACGCCTCTCGATCCAATCACTAAAATTACGGGTTTTCCGGAAGCTCCCATAATATCCAAACCATCAAGACCGGCCCACTTCAGGGCCGAGCCGAAGCGTCCTCCCAAATTGCCATAAGCATATTGCTCTGGTGAAGCCATGGGAGACTTGCCGGCAATGATCCACCGTGAGGCTGCAGGAGCCCCGGTTGCGCACAAGGGGCCGTTCATTATAAAAAGGTGGTTTTCGGGATCAAAAGCCCCGATGCTGTTACTCATCTGCTCCCAATACATACGACTGGCGATACCTTGCCCGCCGATAAAGCGGGGGGCGTAATTCATGGTTGGCATTTCCGAGGTGCCACCATCAGTTACGTCCACCCGGAGGATTTTACCTGCCCAACCAAATAATGTTTTCATTCGATTTCCTCCCCTGGAACAAAGTTGAGCAGTTCCTTGCCTCCAAAATGATTAATCTTCATCTTGAAAAAATTGGAATTACCAGGGTTATTCAAAACCATAGCAAGTATTTCACCTTTCTTCTCCCTGAGACCTGGAGCAATATCTTCCTGTGCGTAGATCATCTCTACTACTGCTCTAATTTCCTCAGGGTCGGTGATCTGAAAAAGCTCTCCGTCTAACACGATACTCCACCAGCCCTCCGTCTTTCGCGGATCTCCCGGGTTTTTCGTCGATGAGAACCACATCATTGATCATGCTGATAGCTATTGCGGGGCAAAGATCAATACAGCCTCCACATCCTAAACATTTTTCGGTATCTATCCTCGCCATTGAGGTACTCCTTGCAATTATAACGACTTCACAGCTTACTCACCGCACGTAATGTTTTCATCTCTTTTTCTTTTTCATTTCCTTTTTTATCCAGTTCCCAGCACAGAAAATAGTTTCCTTTCCTTTACTGATCAAGCATAACGATTTTGTATGTAACTATGTGAATCAAATCATATCACCTAAATCAAGTCAATAAATAATCACAAAAAAGTAACATCGAAACCACTGTATATTGGGATGTCTAAAATGAGCAAAATAGTTAACACTTCTTGCAATAGTCTTAAAAACCTCATTACCACACATTTCATAACGTAGTATCAACTATCGAGTTGAGTTCTATTTTCATTTATCCCTTGGCCAATACATCAGGAGGCAGTGGGCCGCGGGTGTAGCGGGTTTTACCGGTTCTGTTCCAGACAATTACTCCGCCGCTGCCCAAGACGTCGTATTGCTCTCCGCTATAGACCAAAGTGGTGTTACCCTCAATTCCAAGCACGGTCAGGTCCTTTCCTGCCAACGCCCGTATGGATTGAATAACATATCCAGGGATTTCATCGAAGTGGGGGATGACCGTCACACGAGATAAGAAATTAAACCCGGTTTTCAGACCAGGGAACCCCAAAAACTTCTCTCCCAGAATCATCGCTCCGGCGCTACATCCAGCCAGCAGGCCACCTCTGGCCAGTACTGATAGGACAGCCTCCCAGGCCAAACTGCCTTTGAGAGTGTTATACAAGTAGTGGGGTTTGCCCCCAGATAGGTAGACAAAATTGGCCTCGGCAATCACGTTGGCAAGGTTCTTGTCGTTGGCACTTTCACTATCTATCACGGGCAATGCTTCAACTTTGGCTTCCAGACGGGTGAAGTGCTCAACACCCAGGCGCAACCAATAAGCGATCCGCTCAGGACCTTCTTTGCCAGCGGCAGTCGGCAAACAGACCACTCTGGGTGATTCCTGGAGCCGGCTTATGAGTTCGCGATCTATTGGTTCCATTGCAGGCAGATATTCTCCACTACCAACAAGTGCAAGCATAACTTAACATCTCTGAATGTGTGCGTTCCACAACAACTTCTTTTTGATACGGCAAGTATAGGAAGATAGGTCTTATGTGTCAATCAATAGATGATCCCGAAATATGTAACTGGAATCGGTATTATTGCAGAAGAACTGGGGTTATATTGACTCAAAATCTGGCTCGAGTTTTTTAAGAGGGTCTATGAGTAGTATAGAAAGGGGGCCTTTGGGGGTGCTCTGGATAAATAAAGGGGTAGAATGCTGTGTGTGGATTTGTGTGTGAAAAACTTTCCAAAATCTGCTAAAACCTGCCACTATGTGGAAAATCTGCTAAATGGTTAATTATTATATTTCAAATAGTTAAACAATTTTGAGGAGGTTAGGAAACTCAAGGGTATTGAACTCTTAATCAGTAGGTCGAAGGTTCGATCTTCGCGCGGCCCACCAGTAAAAACAGGCACTTACGCATTTGTATGAGTGTTTTTTATGGAGCTGTGTAATATGGTATGCTTATATTTGCAATCGTAAAGGCTTTTCTCTTACCCTGGTAACACCTGAAATATCGAATGTCTCAAAAATTGGATAGACACTCACCCTGTCCTTATCTTTAACCAGATAGGAAAAATCTACAGAAGTGCCATTTACCAGGATAAGATCAACTTCTTCAGAAGGGACGCCTATGGATTCGATCAGGTTTTTAGCAAGAGTAGATTTCTCAAGAGGGTAGGTGAAATCTTTTTTCCGTATCTTCTCTGGAAGATAATCGTTAAGCTCCTCATAAAATCTGAAAGTGGCTTTTAACATGGGAAGTATATTCTTGTATGTCTGGTGATTTTTGCAGTTGGTCGATCCCGGAGAGCTGTCTTAATTCATAAATTACTTTTTATAGCGAATTGAGTGGGGTTTCTTCTTTAGTGACCTTACTTCCGATAGGGCTTCCGCATTTAGTACACAGGTAGTCGTGCTTATCTCCTTCTGGTAGGACGAGGAGCAGTTTTTCCCTCACCGGAACTGCCTCTTTGCATTTTGGGCAGAACAACATTGAGGCCTCGAAATCTTCAAATTGCTTTGGTTTTTTGGCGGCCTTTTTCCTTTGATAACGAATGGAGTTACTTAAGTTTTGCATTATGTTTTTTTTCATTTACTTCCCTTGTATTACTGGTTGTCATTTCTTCCATAATCGTCTTCTAAGCGGATGATATCGTCTTCACCAAAGTAGCTGCCCTGTTGAATTTCAATGAAGACCACAGGTTCAGAACCCTGATTTGCAATGCGGTGTGCGACTTCGAAGGCGATATCAATATGCTCGCCTGTTTTCAGGGGGATTTCACGACCATCGAGTGTAACTGTTGCCTCTCCCTGAACGATCATCCAATGTTCTTTTCTTTTAAAATGTTTCTGATAACTCAAACGATGCCCAGAGTGAACGGTAATCCTTTTTACTTTATAGTTGGATTCATTCAGAAGAACTTCCCATTTTCCCCAGGGAGGAGAAGTATGCTGGGACATATTGTCTACCTCGGCGCATCAATGTTTTAATTATCCGGGAACCCCTTGAGTACCTTTTATGAATTATACCATACCCTCATAATCATGCTATTATTTTTTTGACGACTTCGTAAAAAGTCCATCTGCCGTTCGACAAGCTCACGGCCCTGAGCAAAGTCGAAGGGCTGCGTTGCACTTCATTGCAACCACGAAGGTCACGAAGAAACACGAAGAAAAAGAATAAAAAGCCTATCTGCTGCGCTCGGCCAAGCATTCGTGTGTTTTTCCTTGCATCTGAAGCTTTTTACTATGTCGTCTAATTAACGACTTCGTAAAAAGTCCATCTGCTGCGTTGCACTTCATTGCAACCACCCCATTAGACCATTAGCCTGGGATCTATGTATGCTTAAAACCATTCATGTAAAAAAGTGTTGTGTAGAAGTTTCCTACATCTTTTCTAACGGGGTAAACGAAGACTGCAACCACCACATTAGACCATTAGCCTGGGTTCTATATGTGTTTAAAACAATTCACGTCAAAAGTGTTATGTGGAAATTTCCTGCATCCTTTCTAACGGGACAGGCGAAGAAACACGAAGAAAAAGAAAAGCTTTTCTGTTGTCTTAGGTTAATCTTTAGTTAATTTCCTGGCTGCCTGCCCGTCTTGCCCGAGCTCGGCCAGGGAGCTGGCACTCGTGTCGGCCAGGGAGCTCGGCCAAGCTCCATCTATGTACTAAGGCTGCTTTTGCAGAACGAAGCATATCCATCCGGTATCATAATAGCGGTCTACCAGAGATATTTTTTTTGATACAAATTTTTTCTCAACTTTTGATTCGTTTTCATCCATTAT
>JAZFSJ010000441.1:0-2234 GCA_036446115.1 Thermodesulfobacteriota bacterium
GCGGCGGAATTTGAGGCTTACACCCCCTACTACTATTCCACCTATGAAGAGGAGGACGAGAGCCGAAGAACAGACCAGAAGAAGATCATAATTTTAGGAGGAGGTCCCAATCGCATCGGTCTGGGTATTGAGTTCGACTACTGTTGCGTCCATGCCTCTTTCGCCTTGAAAGAACTGGGATATGAAACCATCATGGTGAACAGCAACCCGGAAACGGTAAGTACAGATTACGATACCTCCAGCAAGCTCTACTTTGAACCTTTAACTTTAGAAGACGTACTCACTATAGTTGAGAAAGAGAAGCCAGATGGGGTGATTGTACAGTTCGGTGGCCAGACCCCGCTCAATCTGGCCGTTCCCTTAGAGAAGGCAAAGGCACCAATTATTGGAACCTCCCCTGACAACATAGACCGGGCAGAAGACAGGGGCAGATTCAAGGCGCTGCTTAAGAAACTTAACCTTAACCAACCCCCAAACGATGTTGCCACCACCTTCGAAGAAGCCAGGATAAAGGCAAAAACCATTGGTTATCCCGTAATAGTGCGTCCTTCCTACGTGCTGGGAGGAAGGGCCATGAATATCGTGTATCATGAGAAGTCTTTAGAAGATTTTATCACCCATGCCATCGAGGCATCTCCCCAGCATCCCATACTGATAGACAAATTTCTTGAAGATGCGATTGAGATTGATGCGGATGCCGTGGCAGACGGCAAAGAGTGCATTATCGCCGGCATCCTGGAGCATATTGAGGAAGCGGGAATACACTCCGGAGACAGTGCCTGTGTTATCCCACCCTATACCCTGGGCGATGAGATCATTGAAACTATCAAAGAGAGCACCAAGTTGCTTGCCAAGGAACTGCAGGTAATAGGATTAATGAACATTCAGTATGCGGTGAAGAATGATGTGCTCTATGTATTAGAGGTAAATCCCCGGGCCTCCCGGACGGTTCCTTTTGTAAGCAAGGCAACAGGTGTGGCCTGGGCAAAGATAGCCGCTAAAATTATGGCAGGAAAAAAATTATCAGAACTGGGAATTAAAAGTGACTACGAAACAGACCACGTATCGGTTAAAGAATCTGTCTTCCCCTTTAAACGATTCCCCGGCATTGACCCTGTCTTAGGCCCTGAAATGAAATCAACCGGTGAGGTGATGGGAATCGACAGTGATTTTGGCAAGGCTTACGCTAAATCTCAAATTGCGGCAGGTCAGATTCTTCCTACCAAAGGAAGGGTATTTATCAGTGTGCGAAATAAAGATAAGCGTTCCATCATATTTGTAGCTAAAAAGCTTGCCGATCTGGGATTTTCTCTTGTTGCCACCACCGGAACGGCCAAGGTCCTCGTCAAAAACGGATTGGAAGTGACAAGTGTTTTAAAGATTGGGGGGGGTAGACCCAACATAGCCGACATGATTAAAAATGGTGAAATTGGTCTCACTATTAACACTCCCTCCGGAAGGGAAGCCCACAGCGACCAACTGAGTCTGAGAAGCCTTGCGGTGATGTATAATGTTCCCTACATCACCACTATCTCCGGTGCCTCTGCTGCAGTGAACGGCATTGAATTTCTTCAGAAGGGGGAAATCGAGGTAAAGGCACTACAAGATTACCATAAAGGGTATAAGGAATAATAACATCTGTTATCAGTTGACTGTGGCCAGTTATCCATGGTTAGTTGATAAATAGTAGAAGTTAGATATACTATCTCGTCCAATTGGAAGCAAAACAAAAAGCGATTGACCGGCCCACGCCTCGCAAGCCCGCCTTGTAGGCGGGGTCAAGAGGCATGTATCATAAATAATAAATTGTGCATAAAATGCACTAAACACCGTGATGCCCCGCGCTGTGCGCGGGGGGCATCACAACAAACAACGAACATTATCTAAGGTAACGCAAGGTAAGTTAGAAAGATGTTACAATCAATTGAACAAGACAAACGATTAAGGGAAGAGTGTGGTGTTTTCGGGATCTTTGGACATGAAAATGCCGCCAGGATCACTTACCTGGGCCTCTATGCTTTACAACACCGGGGTCAGGAAAGTGCAGGTATCGTGGTGTCGGATGGTAAGCAACTGACAGGCTCCCGGGGAATGGGGCTAGTCTATGAAGTATTTAAGGAAGAAAAGTTACAACAATTAACTGGCAAGACCGCGATTGGACATATCCGCTATTCAACCACGGGGAGTTCAGTGTTAAAAAATGCCATGCCTTTTCAGGTAGACTACTCCCGGGG
>JAZFSJ010000442.1:0-4593 GCA_036446115.1 Thermodesulfobacteriota bacterium
CTAACTGTTTCTTAGGCTTTATCATGTCACAATTAGGTGTCTACATTCATATCCCTTTTTGCCTCAGTAAATGCCCCTACTGTAATTTTAATTCGTCTGTGGTAAGTTCCCTGCCTGAGGATAAGTATGTTGAAGCCCTCCTATCCGAGATAAGGTTCACTTCAAAAGGGCATTTCTCAGAATACGAAATGGTAGATACCATCTATTTCGGAGGTGGTACCCCCTCTCTCTTCTCTCCTTCCTCGGTAGGAAAGGTATTGGATGTAATTGCCACCTGTTATTCCTTTTCAGATGATATAGAAATTACTCTTGAGGCAAACCCGGGCTCTCTCGATAAAAAGAAGCTGAAAGGATTTTCCGATCTGGGAATTAAACGATTGAATTTAGGGTTCCAGTCCTTAAAGGATCATTTCCTTCAAAAGTTAGGGAGAATTCACACAGCGAAAGAGGCATCTGAGGCCTTTTCCCTGGCCAGAAAGGCGGGGTTTGATAACCTGGGGGTGGATTTGATATATGGCATCCCTGGCCAGGAAACCGTTGAGTTAAGAGAGGACCTTGAGGCAGTAATCCGACTTAAACCAGAGCACATTGCTGCCTATAATCTTACCGTTGAACCTGATACCCCCTTTTCACGCTGGGTCGAACAGGGGATGATTACTCTCCCCACAGAAGAGCAGGAAGTTAAGATGTATGAGCTGACCCACAGGGTGCTTACGGATGTCGGTTATGACCACTATGAGATTTCTAATTTTGGACTGCCCGGGTACCAATCAAGACACAATCAAAAATACTGGGCGCTTGAACCCTATATGGGCGTAGGGGCGGGCGCACATTCCTACAAACGTACTGGTGGTTCAGGGATGAGATGGTGGAATGTCTCGGATCCTTATCGGTATATTGATGATGTTGAGAATAACAGAAGCGGTATTGCAGGCAAAGAAAGATTGAGTGAAAAAGAGACATATCAGGAAGCGCTCTTTTTAGGGTTAAGACAGCTAAAGGGGATAAACCTGTCTGATTTGAAAAGTGATTTTGGCATGTCTCTGGATAAGACTTATCCGGGGGTTGTACCAGGTTTGGTTGATGTGGGGCTTTTAGATTTGGAACAGGATACTCTTAAACTGACCTCTCAGGGGATACTCCTTGCGGATGAGGTGTTTCAAAACTTCTTTTGACGACTTCGTAAAAAGTTCATCTGCTGCGTTGCACTTCATCTTTAGTCATTCGACGTACCTCTATGTACGCCTTATTCCTAAAGATTCGTGCGCCTTGCATCTGAAGCTTTTTACTGTGTCGTCTGGTTTCTGACTTTTTACGAGTTCACCTTTTTGAATTGTTACCGCAGAGATCGCCCTAGATAAATAGCTTTGCCATTGTGAAGTATGCATTGACCTAGTGGAATAATTTAATCTTTCAAGCATTTCACTTGGTAAACATTTAACTGGGCAGGCAAAGACCGCAGAGGTTTTACATTTATGTTTCTCTGCGTGTTCTGCGGTGAATAGTAGAATCTGACGGGGTAAATTTGCGGTGAAATATAACAAGGATGAATAGTCCACATTCTTTTAAGGAGATAGAGGTGAGAAAAAGGATTGCCAGTATCATTTTGATATTCATTTCTCTGTTTTATCTTACTGGTTGTGCGGTTAATCCGGTTACCCTGAAACCGGAACTTATGATTATCAGTGAGGAGAAGGAGATTGCTATTGGAAAGAGAACAGATCCTTTGATAATACAGCAAATGGGATACTATGATGATCCTGCCCTGCAGGATTACATAAATCAGCTGGGTCAGAAATTGGCAAAGGTATGTCGCAGAAGAGATATTGCGTACCACTTTAAGGTTCTGGATACTGATCAGATAAATGCCTTTGCCCTGCCCGGGGGATACATCTATGTTACCCGTGGCATTTTAGCCATTATGAACAGTGAGGCTGAACTGGTGGGGGTTTTAGGGCATGAGATTGGGCATGTGGTGGGACGTGATAGTGCCAACCGCATTTCTCAGCAGAGCCTGTACCAAATAGTCGCACTTGCCGCTATGGCCGCTCCTGATACCCGTGACCTCGCTATGGCAGGAAATCTGCTGTTCAATTCCGTCATGCTGGGCTATGGGAGGGAAAAGGAATATCTGGCAGACTCTCAGGGAGTAGAGTATATGTACAGGGCGGGGTATGATCCTCTGCAAATGTGTGAATTTCAACGTAATATGTCGAGGTTTGCCCAGGGACCGGCCGGATATGCGCAATACCTGACAACCCATCCTGATATCTTCGACAGGATTCACCGGACACGGGCACAGGCCAAGGTAGCCTATGCGATGCGTAGCGCACTCTCAAGACAGGACGAGAATGGTGAAGGTCTACAAGAAAATAGTGCTGGAGAATTCGGTGGGTTGATCCTAGCTGATGAGTATAAAGAGCGTCTTGACGGTCTGGCGTATGGTCCTAGAGACAGTATTCGCCGCATCAAGATTTATACGGTCAAAGAAGGTGATACTTTAGAATCGATTGCCAGGAAAGAGATGGATGATAGGAAAAAGGATAAAGAAATCGCTTTTTTAAATGGTTTAGATGTTATTGATCAGCTGCATGCCGGTCAAAAGCTGAAAGTGGTGGTATACTGATATACAAGAACGATCTTAAGCGCATAAGAAACCTTGACAATTATTATGTTATTAGATAAAGTCGCAAGCTGATTATTATTGGCCAGGATATCAAAGAATTAATTATTGTAAGGGAGGTAAAAAAATATGGATGTGATAGGTAATAGAACTCTACGGTGGCTGATTGAAAAGAAGGTGAAAGATTATGCCGATAAGGAATTTATCGTTTTCGAGGATCGGCTGGGGAATGTGCATCGTTATACCTACGCCGAGTTTGATGAAGTTGTCAACAAGTATGCCAATATCCTAAACGGCCTGGGCATTAAGAAGGGAGACAAGGTAAATGTCCACCTGCTCAACTCCCCCGAGTACCTCTTTTCATGGTTTGCCATTGCTAAGCTGGGTGCCGTTATGATACCCACTAATGTGCTAAGTGGTGGATTTGAGATGGAGTATTTCCTCAACTTCGCGGATTGCGTTGCCATCATCACCGAGCCATATTATATGGATATGTACAAGGGTATTCTGGATAAATGTCCTGATGTCAAGAACGTCTTGCTCGCCCGCACCTCTCCCCTCTATCCCAATAAAAAGCTCTATCCTGATGCTATTATTATTCAAGATATGCTCAAGGATGCTGCTACGGATATCCCGGAAGTTGACATTGATCCCGAGGATGATTTGATGATGCTCTTTACCTCCGGCACCACCTCACGGCCCAAGGCGGTGCAATTGACCCATGCTAATGCCGTGTTTGCAGGTATCTTTGGGGCTCAGGGGTATAAGATAGTATCGGAAGACCGCCATTTCATGGTACTCCCCCTTTTCCACGTGAACGCCCAGTTCATCTCCGTCATGCCGACCCTCACTGCAGGGGCCAACCTGGTTATGGCGGAACAGTTCAGTGCAACCAAGTATATGGAACAGGCCCGTCGGCATAAGACAACCACTACCAGTCTGGTTGCCGCTACGGCGAAAATGATTCTTGCACAACCTCCACACGAGCTTGATAGTAAGAATGATTTTCGTCTCGTCATGTATGCCATCGCCATTACTGAGGAGCAGTGGGAGGAGTTTGAGACCAGATTTAATGTGCCGCTGAGTGACCTCTGGGGGATGACCGAAACCCTGGCGGAGACCACCATGAACCCACCGGACCTGGAAATGAAAAGGAATTGTATTGGGCTGGCCAGGCTGGGTAATGAGATCAAGGTGGTGGATGAGGAAGGTAAGGAGGTTCCTCCCGGCACGGTTGGTGAAATGGTGGTGCAAGGAGTACCCGGTCGTACGATCATGAAAGGCTACTATAAGAACCCTGAAGCAACTGCCGAGACCATTCGGGATGGCTGGTTGTATACGGGGGATAATGCCTATATGGATGAAGACGGCTATTTCCACTTCGTTGACAGGAAAAAAGACATGATTAAGCGGGGTGGAGAGAATGTAGCCGCGGTTGAGGTGGAGTACGTCATAAGTCTTCATCCCAAGGTACAGGAGGTAGCAGTTGTTGGCGTCCCTGATCCCATAAGGGATGAGGCTATTATGGCACTGATTGTTTTGAAAAAAAGTGAGACCTCCGATGCAGATGAGATTATCAATTTCTGTAAGGAGAGACTGGCTAAGTTTAAGGTGCCAAGTTATGTGGAGTTTAAGGATGAATTTCCCAAGACCTCTATAGGGAAAGTGCAGAAGAATATTTTGCGCAAAGAGGAAATGAAAAAATTTGGAAAGAACTAATTGAGCCATACATACTACGGTAAGTGTGTTGCTCTGCACTCTAGCTATCATTGCAGGACAAAGCAATCTCATGGGGAGTCAATGTGGGATTGCTTTGTCATTAGTACTCCTGGCAGGAAAATTAAACCCAGATTTTGCAGTAGACGTCGTGGCGAGGCGTAGAAAACCGCAGCGAAACGAGCAGTTGGAGCGATTTTGCGACGAAGGCATATTCATAAATATGTTGAGGAGCAAAATCGTGAAACAAGCGT